>NZ_LZHJ01000075.1:0-24247 GCF_001690815.1 Gilliamella sp. GillExp13
GGCTTAATACGTCAGTTTATACCTAAGTCAGCGGCCATTTCATTAGTTGACGACAAACAGATAAAGAAAATACAATATCTATTGAACACACGCCCAAGAAAACGGCATAAGTTTAAAAGCCCTGCCGATTTTTATTCTAAGGAGCTAAGAAGAATTGCACTTCATGGTGTAATCTAGGAGGATTAATAATGAAAATTAAATATTTATAATACGTTACTTAAAAATAGCCGTGTTTATTCAGCAGCAATCTTATCAATAAAACCAATAGTAATAAGCAAAGTTTCGGCTTTGACGCTCTGATAAGGAAAGCATATTAGCATTGTGGTGCTATATCCGTCTTTCTTACTCTAAAATCGTTCAGGTAGGTTATTGATTTTATTGAACTTTTATTTGCATTTCTAAATAAAATCAAACACTTATAGGCTAGTTTTTTATTACATTGAATTCGACTTTTTAATAAAAGCGCAAACTTTAAAATTGTTTCGGTCGGGCGTTGTTTTGGCTTTTAGTCATTAAACTCAGCACCCCAACTTGCGTTGGGGCTTGGTTCTTTGTTACCTTGTTTACTCTATAATCCCCCGCCCTAAAGATTAAATATCAAATAATAAATGCTAAGGAGTGACACAAATCGCATCAAAAACATTCAGATCTAGAGAATCAACATGGAATATCATACCATCACTATTGCCACCACCGCTTACGAGGTATGGCAAACCGTGGAATGGCTCACTTTCACTAATGTCGCTTGTTATACTGAAAAGGAAACTAGGCGCTTCATCATAGAGGAGCACATAATAACTATACAAAAAGCCCCATTCCGCAAAAAAACCAGCACCTATATGGCGCTCGTACATATTATTTTTTGAAGATGGCTTAGCACCAATAGCTCCTTTACAATTTTCACCCAATTGACCAGCACAAACTGCATTAGTCAAATCCTTTACCTGTGGAATACGATAACCTACACTATTACACCAAGATGTTTGATTAAAATAAGTATTACGGTTCTTTCCACGATGCACAAACCACTTTTGCAGAACAAATCCATATCTTACTACCACATTTTCATTACTATCTTTACCCTCTAGTTCAAATACCTGCGGTAAATTTGGTTTAGAAATTGGACCTGGGCTGTTTGTTTGTTTTTGAGCATCACTTGCTTTAGGGCCTGTTAACATAACGCGAGTTACTTTCTCTCCATTGGGAAGCCATAAATCCCACCAATCTGCTTCCGTTTTTATCACAGTAGCAGTTATTCCTCCACGGGTGACTGGAGCCCAAGTTAACTGTTCGCTATCAACGCCACTTATGATTAAATCAAAATACAATCCATCACTACCCGTTGTCGGAAAATTTCGACCATACTGTAACGGCATAGCTGATTGAGTCAAAAACCCTTTATCTGGATTCCATATATCAACTGGACCAGCATAATTATCTTTACCTTCTCTTAGATTCGGCCTTGCAAAACAGATAGCTGCCGATGATTTTGGATTGATATAATATGTTGTACGACTTTCTGTGAAGGTATTAATATCTGGTACACCATACAAAGTTTTTAAATAACCTTCTGTACTACTTAACTCTACTTTATAAGGCGCATTACATATCGTTAATACTTCATTACGATTAACCGTTTGGTTATTTTTATCTGTAATACTCAGCTTGATATCCCCACTTGCTGTTATACTATCTTCATTTCCGTCTCCATCATCATCACCCCACTTACCCTGTGCAACTAATCCATTTATACTTATTGAGTTACTTGATTGCGGAACCAACATGTCTATATCAGCAAAACTTTGACCCATTGCAGGTAACACAATCGGACTTGTTGATGATGAAGGATTATTTTGCGGTGTGAATATTCGACCATCCGATAACTTAATACTTAATAAGTCATCTGTGGTAGTCAATTTGGTAGTACCGCCATCAATAGTTAAATAAGGCGCAGTACCATGAATGCGCTCAGAAGTCGTGGCCGATAATGCCTGCGATTCTAAAGAGTACGGCAATAACAACAAAGGCGCTAATGCCAATGGAATTTTTGAAAATAGTTTTGTGGATAATTTCGAAAATAATTCGAGAGATAATCTCGAAGATATAAATAAATTTCGAGTAAAAACTTGTCGAATAGGATTATTTGATAAATTTAAGACATAAGTTCGCTGGTGCTTAAAAGGGTACTGCATCTTATTCCGCCTGTCAAGTGATATTTTGTTTTATTTGAATTTTTATGTTTATTCGCTTATTTAATAAGCTCATTTTCCTTAAACGATGAAAGTATAACCGTTTAAGGAATGACTGGCTAGTTTTTTGGCGGACTTTTTTTGTAAAGAAATGTAAATAAATTTAAAGAAACATAAAGATAGAAATGATTCAGTTATAAAAATAGGTGAATTTTTTAACTAAATTATGATGTCAGATTTCAAACATTTTGACTTTTGGTGGAATAATTAATATTGCTAATAACACCTAAAACACAAACACACCCAACAGCCCAGTTTGGCGTGCTGAACTTACTTCGTTATCAGCACTTTTTGATGCTGTGATAAGGCAAGCATATTAGCATTGTGGAGCTATAAGTGTGTTTTTTGTTCTAAAATTGATCAGGCAGAGTGTTGGAATGGCAACACATTTTCAAACAAAAAAATTAAGGGGTAAGTGTTTTTTAAATTCAACGGGAGGCAAGTAGCCTAACGAAGAATGTAATCGTTTATGATTATACCAATAAGCATAAGCCGAAAAAGCGCGTTGTAATTCAGCCGTTGAGTTGAAACGTTGGCCTTTTACAAATTCCGTTTTAATTGTTTTAAATGTCGCTTCCGCTACCGCATTGTCATATGGACACCCTTTCTTGCTTAATGAATGCGTGATATTAAATGTCTTAAAACACGCCTCTAATAACCGATTATCAAACTCTTTGCCTCGGTCTGAATGAAATAAATCCAATTTTGATAATGGCAGTTTAATTTGGCTTAATGCCGACATAACAAGCTCTGCTGTTTTATGTTGACCAACATGGTAACCGACAATTTGCCTATCGGATAAGTTCACTAAAACACATAAATAGTTCCAACGTTGCTTAACTTGAATATAGGTTAAATCTGCAACAACAATTTGTTTTTTATCACCTACATCAAATTGTCGTTGCAGGTGATTTTCTATGGCGGTTTCATTCACTTCCGTAGTGTGAGATTGATAACGTTTAACGGTGTATTTTGATACCAGCAATAAGGCTTTCATCACCCGAGCAATGTAACGGCGTGACACCCAAATATTCTCTTTCTGTAAATCAAAACGAATTCGTCTTGTACCATAAGACTGATAGCTCTGATTAAATAGCGTCACGATTTTATTGGCATAAAGCCCTACTGATTTTTGTCTATTCAATTTACACTGATAATAAGCATAATGTCTTGATAATCCTAAATATTGACATAGCTTTGTTATGCTATAACGATGTCGATTTGCTTTTAGGATAGCGATTTTCGTCCTATTATCAGTGCTGCTTGCTTTAAAATATCGTTTTCCATACGGAGTTGTTTAAGCTCTTTACGCAATGCGATTAACTCTTGTTCTTGTGGACTGCGATTATCTTTTGTTTTAAATGAGCCGCCTTGGCTTGCTTGCGTTATCCAACGGTCCAAAGCTGATGGTGTCAAATCATATTCGGCAACGATTTCACTACGTGATTTACCATGTTGATAAAGACTGACCATTTGGTGTTTAAAATCATCTGTGAATGTTCGTCTTTTGCGTTTAATCTTATTCATATTTGTTCCTTTTTTAATTGTGATAAGTTTACCTTACCCCTTAAAAAAGTTGTATGATTTAGTGTAGCCGATCCATGTTGATTTTATTGAAGTTTTGTTTGAATTCTTAAATAAAATAAAACAATTATAGGCTAGTTATTTTTTTATTACATTGAATTTGGCTTTTTAAGAGAAGCACTTTTGTTATTTGATAATAGCTATTAATAACAACTTGTTAATAACAGCCAGTTAATAACAAAAGCGCAAGCTTTTAATTGGTATCGGTCGGGCGCTATTAAAACGTTAGGCTCGCTGACTTTACCTGCTAAAAGCCCTAACTTGCGGCCAGGGCTTTATTCTTGCCTATATTGTCCTCTCAGACACCATAACCACCTTTCTCGCAAATATTACTAAGGGGTGGTGCAAACCGCATAATAGCTCCAGGAAACACTGTTGTTGTCGACGTAGCCGTCGAGCGAGGAGACATTGAACTGGTTGTTACCCCTTGCGTCACTTGTCCAGTAATATTTTAAGGTGTTGATGAAGCCCGCATCAGCGTAGCCGTACATTGCTCCCCACTCCGTGAAAAACCCAGCTCCTATATGACGCTGGTAAGCATTATTACTTGATGACGGCGTGCTGCCTAATGCGCCTTGACACCAACTTCCTGAACCCCAACCAGAACAAACTGCATTGGTTAAATCCCTTACCCGCGGCATGCGATAACCCAAACTATTACACCATGCTAACTGCTCGCTATAAGTTTTAAATTGATCACCTCGATTGACAAACCACTGCCTCAACTTAAATCCATATCTTACCTCATTACCATTATTATCCCTTCCCACCAATTCAAAAGTCTGTGGCAAAGATGGGACGGTAATTCGGTTTGGATTAGAATTGCTCCACCAGCTCCTTGCCTCTGGACCATTCAACGTTACTCGTGTTACATTCTTAGACTTATCAGTAATCCACTCATCAGCTGGTATAGTATTCCCTTCTGGGTCCGTGAATGTCCCTGAAAGTGGCCTTGTCCATCTCAACGTTGCACTTATATCACCACTTGTATATACAGACCAACTCAACTGACTTGCATCTACTCCAACTATGACTAAATCAAAATACAACCCATCTGCCCCCGTAGTTGGAAAATTTCGGTCGTAAGATGATGAGTTTGTAAATACATCTAAAAAACCCTTCTCAGAATTCCATATACTAGCTGGACCAGCAAAACGTGGGTTATCCCAAGCTTCAATACCTACTGTGCCACCAAACACCAAATTCGGTCTGACCGAACAAATAATAGGATGTGGCGGCAAAGTGATATAATACTCCGCTGCTCCTCCGTAAAGCCTACTACTATTCGGCATGCCATAACGAGTCTCTAAAGCCCCCCCTGAACTATCTAAGGTTACCTTATAAGGTGCTTTACATAGACTTAATGCATCACTACGATTAACGGTATTGCCATCTTTATCCTTTATTACTAACGATATACTCCCTGATGCGCTAACTCCATCCACTCCCTGTCCATCCCCATCATCATCGCCCCATTTACCTTGTGTTACTAAGTCATTTATATTTATTGAGTCGCTTGATGACGGAACTATCATTTCAATATCAGCCAAAGTATCCCCTACATTAGATAACTCGATTGGCGCTGTCGATGATGAAGGATTATTTTGCGGTGTGAATGTTCGACCGTCTGATAACTTAATACCTAATAATTCCCTTATTTCAGTCACTTTAGTAACACCGCCATCAAAGGTTAAATAAGGCGCAGTACCATGAATGCGCTCAGAAGTCGTGGCCGATAATGCCTGTGATTCTAATGAGTACAGCAATAACAACAACGGCGCTAATGCCAATGGGATTTTTGAAAATAATTTTGTGAATAATTTCGATAATAATTCAAGAGATGATTTCGATGATATAAATGAGTTTCGTGCAAAAACTCGTCGAATAGGATTATTTGATAAATTTAAGACATAAGTTTGCCAGTGCTTGTGCCTTGTGCCTTGTGCCTAAAATGGTACTGCATTTCGTTTCACCTGTCAAGTAATATTTTGTTTTATTTGAATTTTTATGTTTATTCGCTTATTTAATAAGCTCATTTTTCTTAAACGATGAAAGTATAACCGTTTAAGGAATTATTGACTAGTTTTTTTGCGGACTTTTTTGTAAAGAAATGTAAAGATGAAAACGGTTCAGCTTTATAGATAGGTGAATTTTATAATTAAAATAGGGTGTTAGCTTTAGGACTTTTTAACTTTTGTGGAATGATTAATATTGCTGATAACATCTAAAACACAAACACACCCAACAGCCAAGTTTGGCGTGCTAACTTTACTTGGTTATCGGTATATTTTGGCGCTCTGATAAGGCAAGCATATTAATATTGAGATACTATAAGCGTGTTTCTTGCTCTAAGATTTCTTATACATAATATTGATTTTATTGGTTTTTTTATTTAAAGTCAGTTAATTACAGGAGGAATGAGTAAAATTATAATTTTTAGAGAAATCTAAAAATCTTTTTCTTTTTTCCAATAAATTTTACGCCCAAATCCCAGTAAATTATTCGTCATTTTCACATAATGTAACTGTAATGCCCAGATTGGCGCTTTGAGTACTCTTGCAAAGGGAAATGCCCGATAATATAACGCATAGGCATGCTCAGCTTGTTGTGTTTGTAATCGTGTTGCTTGAGCTTGAAATTGGATCCCTTGGATCTGTGCAACCGTCTTAGGCATAATACTGATGGTGCCCGCTATTAGTGGGTTTGTTAACATGGCTTTAGCGTGTTCGGTTTTTAATTCGGAAAGAAGATACAGACACATTACCGATTCATCAAAAACATAAAAGGTGTTACATGCCCATGGTTTGTTGTCAGGTAAGATTACGTTTAGCGATAATACATGATTATTTTTAATAAATTTTATGATTTTAGAGTCGGCTTGCATATTTTTTATTTATTGGTGTTATTCAGTTTTAGTGTTTAGGTGCAGATCTTCGCCCCATCGTGGTAGCGATGGGATGTTAATATCAAATAGGTCAAGTGCTCTTGCTACGCTATGGGTGATGATATCATCCAAACATTCAATATGCTGATATAAAGCCGGTACTGGCGGGCATATTACCCCCCCCATAAGTGTCACGGTTTCCATGTTTTTTAGGTGAGTTAAATTTAAGGGTGATTCACGAACCATTAATACCAAGCGACGACGCTCTTTTAATGCAACATCAGCAGCACGAGTAAGTAAGTTATCTGATAAGCCATGTGCTATGGCAGCCAGAGTCCTCATTGAGCAAGGTGCAATTAGCATACCCATAGTTTTAAACGATCCGCTTGCAATGGCCGCACCAATATTATTGACAGAATATACTTTATCAGCTAGTGATTCTATTTGTGCTATGCTGGTGTTAGGAAATTCGTAAGCGCGCGTTATTTGTGCTGCTTTTGATATTACTAAATGAGTCTGAATATCAAGTGATTTTAAAAGCTCTAACGCTTTTATTCCATAAGCAAACCCTGTTGCACCACTAATGCCAATCACTATCCGCTGGAGAGTCATGTTTATCCTATATTAATAAAATTGTTAATCATTATTTTATTTAGCCTACAAATTATATTGTACATTCAAAAATAAGTGATATTAAAGCTAGTTATTAATTTAGTGACTATACCTATCTATTGATAGTGAATCAAGTAGCTAAGGCTACTATCATGAATATTAAAATAAGGGAAAAGTTTTGAGATTATTAAGTTGTTTTATGGCTACCATATAAGGTTGGTAGCCATTTTTAATAATTTACTCTTTAGCTATTGGTTCATTTACAATTTTTGTTTCTTGCTTACCTTGAATAGCTTTTATTTTTTGTTCATATTTTGTTACAGCATCTTTGCTAGATAATAAACTATAAGTTAAAGTAAATTCAGTGCTTTGTCCTGGTTTAAGCTGACGTACACGTTTTTGCTCACGTTCGATAGTCACTGGATAAGCAAAACTGGTACCTGGCTCTAAGCCTGTAACATAACCTTGCTTGAGGGTATCGGTATTTTTCCATAATGATAGTACGGGTAGCTGTTTAGTATTAAAACTAATACCAGCTGCTTTATCACCTGCTTTATTGGTCACCATAACTTGTGTTTCGCCATTCTCCTCAGAAAAAGGATAAACATTAAATACCATTTCATCAAAATCTTTAGTTGGACCTAGATAAGTTTGCCATGTATTAAGGCCACCTTTTGCATAATCGTTAAATGGAGATATTTCTTTAACTGGTGCAACAAATTTAGCACCATCTTCAAGAATAGGTGTACCAAAATTACTATGGTAGATGATTTGATAATCACGGATATAATCACTCTTATTAGTGAGAACGTCGTGGACCGTAAATTCTCTACTTTCTGGCACATAGATCAGCGATGCCCAAGTTTCTAAATTGCTTTTTTTGAAAGTATTTTCTTTAATTAACCCTTTAACTGTAATGGTGTACGGTGCTTTGTCCGATACATTAACAATTAATTTAGAAACAGGTGTATTTTGCGCACGACCATGAAGCGTATACATGATGCCACTATCTTGCACAGCATGGCCTGTCCATTCAAAACCACAACGAACCATCATTTCGTTAAAACCGTCTAGCCAACCAAGCCCAGCTCGACTTTCTAAGTTAATATATTTAGGATGAACTACTTCATCTACTGGTGAATCCCCCATCCCATGCGAACACCATCACCAACAACAGACAAAATACCTAATCCACGAGTTGGAATTAATTTAATAGTGAAATTATCACTAGAAATTGTTAGTAGTTCAGTTCCGTCTTGTTTACCACCTTTAAGGATCGTATTTTGAATAGCGAATTTTGAACCTTTTATTCCTAAATCTTGATTTGAAACTGACCAATTACCTTTGGCAATACCTTTTTCGTTATCAGTTAATACAAATTCTTTAGCATTGGCATTATAACTAACTAAACTAATCACAACAGCTAGTGAAATAATTTTGATTTTCATGGTGATTCCTCATAGTTAACAAGATAATACTGAATCGTGTCAGTTAATATGACATATAATAAAAAGAATCAACAAAAAGAAAATCGTAAAAATGAGAGTTTATTCACACTTTTCCCAAAATCATATATGTATATATACAAGTGATTTATAAAGTGAAATAAGTGTGAAATATTAAGAGGTTCAGTTTTTAGGTCTTATTTGTCCTGCTTTCCAGTGTTTTCGGCATACTGAGTGGTATTCGCTATCACCTAGATGAATAGAATTTCCAAATTTAACAATTTCACCGTCTTGTCCTTCCAATAAGATCATGGTTGCTTTTTTGCCACACCAGCATACGGTTTTGAGCTCTCTAAAATTGTCAGCAATTTCAAGTAGCGTTTTAGATCCTTCAAACAGGTGTCCCATATAATCGGTTTTGATACCAAAAAACATGATTGGTACGCCATATTCGTCACATACATCAGATAACTTCCAAATAGTATTACGCGATAAAAACTGGCTTTCATCGATTAGTATACAGGCATAATTGCTTTGTTTGATATGCTCAATAATTTCATCAACCGTTGTGTCATCAAGCTGTAACGCTTTTTTGCGTAATCCTAAGCGAGAGACAATTTCAACTGCCGAGTCACGAATGTCGACTGATGATTTAAGTAATAAAGTCTGCATATTATTACTTAAATAATTATGGTCAATTTGTAAAAGCTCTGTGGATTTTCCGGCATTCATTACGCCATATATATAATAGATTTTAGACAAAATTAAGTTCTCGAAATTAGATTAAATTAATAAAAGTGGTTAAATAAAATGATAATTTGGATAATAAAAAAGGTAAGTTAAATAACCTACCTCTTTAATAGTTTATTGAATAATTATTTTGCTTTACCTTGGTTGGCAACAGCAGCTTGTTTTGCAGCGATTTCGTCAGCATTGCCTAGGTAGTAGTGTTTAATAACTTTCATATTGTCATCAAATTCATACACTAATGGCACACCAGTTGGGATGTTTAGTTCGATAATATCATCATCGCTGATGTTGTCTAAATGTTTTACCAATGCACGAAGTGAGTTACCATGAGCGGCAATGATAACACGTTCACCTTTTGCTACACGTGGAGCAATTGTTGATTCCCAGTAAGGTAGTACACGTTTAATAGTTAATGCTAAGCTTTCGGTTAATGGTAATTCTGATTCAGGTAGTTTGCTATAACGTGAATCGTGACCAGGGAAACGTTCATCTGATTTTTCAAGTGCAGGAGGTGTAATTGCAAAGCCACGACGCCATAATTTTACTTGTTCATCACCATATTTTGCTGCTGTTTCAGCTTTATTCAAACCTTGCAATGCACCATAATGACGTTCGTTTAGCTTCCAGCTTTTTTCAACAGGTAACCATGCTTGATCTACTTCGTCTAAAACGTGCCATAATGTGTGAATTGCACGTTTTAATACTGAAGTGTAGGCATAATCAAATGTGAAACCTTCTTGTTTAAGTAATTTACCTGCTTCAGCCGCTTCTTTGTTACCTTTATCAGATAAATCAACATCAGTCCAACCACAAAAACGGTTTTCTTGGTTCCAAACACTTTCTCCATGTCGAATTAGCACTAATTTTTTAACTGCCATGAATATAACTCCTTTGTTACGTAGATTAAATTTTTGGTATATTCTGTCATAAACATGCTAGGTTATTACCGTGCATGTCCATTTGTTTTGAGCCAACCAGACTGACTCAAAACGTTTATTATTTGGGTAAGTATTTTAACGGGTCAACTGATTGCGCTTTGTAACGAATTTCAAAGTGTAATCTAACTGACGAAGTGCCAGTTGCACCCATTGTGGCTATTTGCTCACCTGCGCGAACGGCTTGTTGTTCTTTTACTAATATAGATTGGTTATGCGCATATGCTGTTAAATAGTCATCATTATGTTTAATAATAATTAAATTACCATAACCCGGTAACGCATTACCAGAATAAACAACGCGTCCATCAGCAGCAGCCAAAACCTTATCGCCAATTGAACCCGAAATATCAATACCTTTGCTTGCCTTTGAGAATTTCTCAATAATCTTGCCTCGTGCAGGCCATCGCCATGAAATATTGACTGTCTTTGAATTTATAGTTGGACTTCTAGTAGAATCATCGAGCGGTTCAGTAATTGTTTCAGTTGTTTCAGTTGTTGTTGGACGTTTATTTTTATCTATTGTGGTAATTGAAGTCGTTGTTGTTTTGGTTATTGTTGGTTTAGTTTTAGCTTGTCCAATCACTACAGATGAATTATTGTTGTTTGATTTATTTGTGGTTGTGTTATTGGTTGTGGTTTTTTGTGTTACCACAACAGTTCCACCACTAACGTCTAATACTTGTCCAACATTAACGGCAAATGGTTCTTTGATATTATTTTTAGCTGCTAGTGAACGGTAATCATTACCAGTTACCCATGCAATATAGAATAAAGTATCGCCTCGTTTAACAGTGTAAGTATCGCCTTGGTATCCGCCTTTTGGAATGTCGTCGTAATTACGATTATAGACAATACGCTCATTACTAATCACCGTGCTAGTATTGTTAGCGGTGTTGGAATTTGAAACCGTCGCCTGTTTTGATGATGGAAGGTTGTGGTTAGCAGGAGTAGAAACAGTTCTACCGCCTGTTGATATATTGGCAGGTGGTTTGGTATAGACAGAAGAAGTTGATGATCCACCTGCGCCAGAAATATCTTCGATTTCGGCCTGCTCAGTTTGCGTACAAGCAACAATCAACAAACTTAAGCAACTTAATGTAAGTATTTTTTTCAAAGCAACACCTTTCATTCGTAAATTTTGTTTTTGACTATTTTGCGTTCAATAGCATTTATACATCTTATTTTATCAGCACATTTTAGCGTTTTTATAGTAAAAACGCTATTATATTAATTAGTTATTAGTTAAATCAATAAATTCATCTAGAATTTCACGATGAAAACCTTAAATTTGTTATTTGATTATTCTTGCGTTCTATAACCATCAAAATTCAAACTGAGCTAATATAATTTCTTTATTATCCAAAGGCATAATCCCAATCAGCTTATGCTTAATTTTGTTATAAGCAAGCTATTTTTCTACTTTTAATTAACTATTTATTTTGGTTTTGTCGGATTTATTTTGAATGTAATGAGTATATACAATAAAATAGGTTTTCGTACAGTACCTTTGCCGTATTTCTATAAAAATTTAATGTGATTTAAAAAAATGACTTTATATATTGTTGCCACCCCCATCGGAAACTTAGATGATATTACGCTCAGAGCCATCAATACACTGAAAAGTGTCGATCTTATTGCGGCTGAAGATACTCGCCATAGTGGTTTACTTTTACAACATCTTGGAATAAAAGCAAAATTGTTTTCTTTACATGATCATAATGAACAAGAAAAGTCCAATATTTTGATTGAAAAACTTAAATCTGGCTTATCAATTGCTTTGATTTCTGATGCTGGCACTCCGTTAATTAATGACCCCGGGTATCATTTAGTTAAGGCTTGTCGCGAAAATAACATAAAAGTAGTTCCCGTTCCTGGTGCTTGTGCTGCGATTGCTGCTTTATGTGCATCAGGGTTGCCGTCAGATAAGTTTATTTATGAAGGTTTTTTACCAGCTAAAGCTAAAGCTCGCCAAGATTGTCTTGTAAAATTGTTGGACGAACCTCGAACAATGATTTTTTATGAATCAACACATCGCTTATTAGACACGCTTAACGATATGCAAACTATTTGGGGAGCTAATAAGCAGATCATTTTAGCTAAGGAACTAACCAAAACATGGGAGACCATTGTCAGTTTTAAGGTTAATGAGCTGATTAATTGGCTAAACGAGGATACTTCTCGTCAAAAAGGTGAATTTGTATTGATTGTTCAAGGTCATATCAAATGCGATGATGATATTGATCCTCAGGCAATTAGTACCCTTAAACTATTGCAAAAAGAATTACCGCTAAAAAAGGCAGCAGCCATTACTGCTGAAATATATGGACTTAAAAAAAATCAACTTTATCAAATTGGTTTAGATTCCGAACAATAATTGGGTCGTTAAGTAACATTACTTGGTATGGCTTATAAAACGGTTTTTAGAAAGCGTTGACTGGATAATAAACTAAATAATTATTACTAATTTGCTTAATTATCGGTTGATTTATTGATAAGAAGATTAGCACAAATAGCGCAATTTAGTATATAATCGCCCCTTATTTTTAAGATATTTTAAAACAAAAAAGGTAACAAACAGTATGGGATTTAAATGTGGGATTGTCGGATTACCGAATGTAGGTAAGTCAACACTTTTTAACGCACTAACTAAAGCTGGCATTGAAGCGGCTAATTTTCCGTTTTGTACTATCGAGCCAAATACTGGGGTTGTACCAATGCCCGATCCCCGTTTAGATGAGTTAGCTAAAATTGTTAAACCACAACGCACATTACCTACTACCATGGAATTTGTTGATATTGCTGGGCTTGTTAAAGGTGCATCAAAAGGCGAAGGTTTAGGAAATCAATTTTTAGCTAATATTCGTGAAACAGAAGCTATCGGTCATGTAGTGCGTTGCTTTGAAAACGAGAACATTGTCCACGTTGCGGGTAAAATCGATCCTGCTGAAGATATCGAAATTATCAATACCGAGCTAGCATTAGCCGATCTTGAAGCGTGTGAACGAGCAATAACTCGCCAACAAAAACGCGCTAAAGGTGGTGATAAAGACGCCAAATTTGAAGTGGAAATCCTTGAAAAGTGTTTACCTCATCTTGAGCAAGGCAAAAAGCTACTCTTATTAGATCTTAGCAAAGAAGAACTTGAAGCCATCAAATACCTTAGTTTTTTAACATTAAAACCAACAATGTATATCGCTAATGTGAATGAAGATGGTTTTGAAAATAACCCTTATTTAGATAAAGTAAAAGCAATAGCAGAACAAGAAAAAGCTGTTGTCGTACCTGTTTGTGCTGCAATTGAAGCAGAACTTGCTGAACTTGATGATGCCGATCGTGATGAGTTTATGCAAGATTTAGGTTTAACCGAACCAGGCTTAAATCGTGTAATTCGTGCTGGCTATAGCTTACTTAATCTGCAAACTTATTTTACCGCAGGTGTTAAAGAAGTTCGTGCATGGACAATTTCGGTTGGCGATACCGCCCCTCAAGCAGCAGGCAAAATTCATACCGATTTTGAAAAAGGCTTTATTCGTGCGCAAACCATTGCTTTTGATGATTTTATTAAATACGGCGGTGAACAAGGAGCTAAAGAGGCTGGCAAAATGCGTGCTGAAGGTAAAGATTATATCGTGCAAGATGGCGATATTATGAACTTCTTATTTAATGTATAGTTGATTATTTTACGTCGCCTTTTGGCGACGTTGTTATATTGATATCCATAATAACTAATTAATATTGATATAAAATTTATTTTTTTACTTAAACGTAGTGTTACCTGAAACTTTTTGTCAACTGAACCAATAATAGATTGGTAAATATAAGGACAGCCCACTTTTATGTTACTCACTTTTCAACAAGCCAAGCAACAACTACTTCAAAGCGCCTCAACCATAAAATCTTTGCATAGTGAGAAAGTTACGTTATTTGATGCATTAGAAAGGATTACCGCTGAACCTGTAATTTCCCCTATTAATGTACCTAGTTTTGATAATTCAGCTATGGATGGTTATGCGGTTCGGTTAGCAGATTTTAAACAATCAAAATTGTTGCCACTGGCTGGTGCTATTTTTGCAGGTGATGATATAAACAATCTTCATTGGCCACAAGGCACTTGTTTACGCATTATGACAGGAGCTCCAGTGCCAAATGATGCCGATGCGGTTGTTATGCAGGAGCAGACCGAAAAATCTGATCTAGGGATTACCTTTTTAAGTAACGTAAAAGCTGGCGATAATATTCGTCGTATAGGTGAAGATGTTAAAAAAGGTGCGATCACAGTCAAAAAAGGGACTAAATTAACGATACCAACACTATCGACACTTGCAACATTAGGCATTAGTGATCTTGTTGTCTTTAAAAAATTAAAGGTAGCCATCTTATCAACGGGTGATGAATTAACCCCCATTGGTCAGCCATTATCTGGCAATGGCGCTATTTATGACAGCAACCGCTTCACACTAAAATTATTATTAACCAAACTTAACTGTGAGGTTATTGATCTCGGTATTATTGCTGATGATCTTACCGAAATCAAAAAAGCGTTAATAACTGCATCAAGTCAAGCTGACTTGGTGATAACAAGTGGAGGCGTATCCGTCGGTGACGCTGATTATACCAAAACTGCACTTGAAACATTAGGACAAATCAATTTTTGGAAGATTGCAATGAAACCAGGAAAGCCTTTTGCCTTTGGCAAAATTGGCAATGCACTATTTTGTGGTTTACCTGGTAATCCCGTTTCGACCTTGGTGACATTTTACCAATTAGTGCAACCTTTGATTTTGGCGCTTTCAGGGCTTGAATATTCATCCATGGATTTTAGCTTTAAAGTTAAAACAGCAACAAATCTTAAAAAGACTGTCGGTAGGTTAGACTTTCAACGTGGTATGCTGCAAATCAATGCACAGGGCGAATTAGAAGTAAGTATAACTGGAGCGCAAGGTTCGCATATTACTCAGTCATTTAATCAAGCAAACTGTTTTATTGTGCTTGAACAAGAACGAGGCAATGTAGCTAAAGGTGAACTTGTTACTGTTGAGCTATTCAATGCGCTATTAAAGTAGCCTAGGTTCAGGTTAATGCACTATTTAATATCAAAATAGTGCAACCAATATCGCCCCTGCCGCAATCATGGCAACGCCAATCCCTGCTAACAACGAGATCTTTTCACCAAATAAAACAACGGCAAACACAACAGCAAAAACTACGCTTAATTTGTCAATTGGCGCAACTTGCGACACCTTGCCTTCTTTGATCGCCATAAAGTAAAATAGCCAAGATAACGCACCTGCAATACCGCTTAGCGCAATAATAAGTAATGCCTTTTTATCATTAAAAAAAGTGTTGATAAGATTTAATTTACCTTGAACAACAACCACACCGACTAAAAAAATGGCCATTACAACGGCACGAATTGCAGTTGCGGTGTTAGCATCAAGATGCTGTAAACCTATTTTCCCTAAAATAGCTACACTTGCCGCAGTAATAGCAGAAAGTAATGCGTAAATAAGCCATGCACTCATATTAGTATTTATCGACTTTAAATAGATATTGTTGATTATTGGAATTAGTATTACATTGTTGCGATTTATTCATTACACCACGACAATCTTCTAACACACCGTGTGCTTTTGACCAATGATAAGTTTTGCCTTCGTCGTTTTTCCCTCCACATCCAACTAATGCTAGACTAAAAATTAAACAAGATAGCCCAATAACTGCTACTTTCATTTCTTTCTCCTTTTGGCAAATACATTAAATAATTATAGGTATTACATTTGTTTCTATTGAAGTTATTTTAATTCATAATTGATACGTTTAATAGCTAAATTACCACCTATTTTTAATAGATGAAAAGCGCGCTCGGCTTTGTGTTCAATTAATAATTGAGGTGGTTCATCTAATGGTTCATCAGCTAATTCAAATGCCCCCCAATGAATGGCTATTGCGCAATGACAATTGAGTTCGTCATATAACTGCACAGCTTGTTTGGGATCGATATGCTGTGATTGCATATACCAACGTGGTGCATAAGCCCCAATTGGAATTAATGCCAAATCAATTGAAGGAAATCGCTTAGCGATCTCTTTTAATTCAGCAGAGTAGCATGTATCCCCCATAAAATAGACTGTCTTTGATTGATCTTGATTATCAATATTAGATTGAATCACCCAACCACACCATAATGCTTTATTTACATCAAATAATCCACGATTGCTCCAGTGTATAGCCGACGTTGCCGAAAAAGTAAGCCCATCAACAGTTACGCTATCCCACCAATCTAATTCAGTAATCTGTTTTGCTCCCAATTTTAATAATGCTTTTTTTAAACCAAGAGGAGCCATTATTGCAATATTAGGAAAACGCACAATTAATTTCCGAATGCTATGATAATCAAGATGATCATAATGGTTATGTGAAATTACAATAAAATCAATCTGCGGTAGTTGTTCGATTTCTAAAGCTGGAGGTGTGCGACGTTTCGGTCCGATCAATTGTAATGGCGAAGCTCGTTTAGAAAAGATAGGATCTGTCAAAATCATTTTACCGCCCAAACGAATCAATGTTGTTGAGTGACCAATCCACCAAACTCTATCATCGGGCAAGTCAAGATTTATTTGCTCAAACCACGTCTGATTAAAGTTGTGATAACCCTCTTTAGGAGGTAAAACTTTACGTTCAAAACGCCAACGCAAAAACTCACTTATTTTTATTTTAAAAGATTCGTCGTGCCTAAACCCTTTAGCTGTATGATGTTTTTTGTTAGTAATTAAATCTTGCTTTTTATTATCTATCATTGTTACAGTATCTTTACCACTAGTTAGTTAGTTTATTTATTTGCCGTACGTTCAATTATTACAGCAACATTTCGAGCATTAGCTATTGCATTCGGTTTGGATACTTTAACTTTAAGCCAATTAACCGAAAATTGTTGAATAATACGCTCAGCAATACGCTCAGCAACACATTCAATCAATTCAAAATTCGAACATTCAACCAATTGTGTTATAGTTTGACTAACCACAAAATAATCTAAGCAAAGTGATACGTTATCACTTTCTCCAGCAGGTTTATTATCCCACGCCATTTCAAGATCAATAATTAATTTTTGTTTGATGGTCTTTTCCCACTCATATACGCCGATGGTGGTTAAAACAGTTAATCCTTCGATTAATACCCTATCTTTGCTATATGTATTCATACCTGATTCCAAAACATAAGTTACATTAAATAGAGATTACCGAATCTTGTTAAATTACGCTATAATTTATTGCAAATAATATAAGATATACAAAATTATGACTCGAATTTTTCAACCATTTACCATTGAGCCAAATAGTCTTGTTACCCTAGATGATAATGCATTTAACCATCTTATTCGCGTGTTACGCATGAAAGTAGGTGAAAATATTATTTTATTTGATGGTTCAAACCATATTACTCCTGCAGTTATATATGAAATCAATAAAAAAACAGTTACAGTAAAAACCTCTTTGCCCATTTTAGATAATCGTGAATCACCATTAGATATTCACTTAGGGCAAGTGATTTCACGCGGTGAAAAAATGGAGTTTACAATTCAAAAATCAGTCGAATTAGGCGTAGCGAGTATTACCCCACTCCTTTCTGAACGTTGTGGCGTCAAACTTCATGAAGAAAGGCTCGAAAAGAAAATCCAGCAATGGCAAAAAATTGTTATTTCTGCTTGTGAACAATGCGGTCGAAACGTGATCCCAGTTATTCATCCAGTAATGAAGTTAGAAAGTTGGTGTGCTAGTTTAACCGAAGGCTTAAAACTCAATCTACACCCCAAAGCTGAATATGGTATTAAACAGTTGACTAATACGCATAAACAAATTCACTTACTAATTGGACCTGAAGGTGGTTTATCTGATAATGAAATTAGCATGACACATAACTATCATTTTTCAGACATTTTACTCGGCCCTAGAGTGTTGCGAACAGAAACTGCAGCATTAACGGCTCTCACCGCCTTACAAGTACATTTAGGCGATCTTGGATAAATATATCTTATACAAATGATAAGTAATGATTGCTTTGCAACTGAACTTGTAACGAGTATGATAACAACAAATATTAAATTTTAATTTGGGTATTATGATTAAAAACCTGTTAAAAAGTTTCAGGAATACCCATGTTTCAGTATAAAACAATTTTATAAAGACAAAATAGGTAAGGAGTCATCATGATAAAGCTGGGCATTGTAATGGATCCAATTAGTCACATCAAAATAAAAAAAGATACCAGTTTTGCCATGTTACTTGAGGCGCAAAAAAGGGGTTATGAACTTTTTTATATTGAAATGAATGACCTTTTTCTAGATACTGGCGAAGCTTATGCCACAACTCGCTCTTTAACAGTTTATAACGATAAAGATCATTGGTTTGAATTTGGGCAAGAACAGACAATTCCACTAAGTGACCTTGACACAATTTTAATGCGTAAAGATCCACCTTTTGATACTGAATATATCTATGCTACATACATTCTAGAGCGTGCCGAAGCTAACGGTGTGTTAGTCGTAAATAAACCACAAAGTCTACGCGATTGTAACGAAAAGCTTTTTACCGCTTGGTTTGCCGAGTTTACACCAAAAACCTTGGTTACACGTCAAACACAGCATATCAAAGCTTTTCACGAACAACACCATGATATCATTTTAAAACCACTTGATGGCATGGGGGGATCATCCATTTTTCGAATCAAACAAGACGATCCCAATGTTTCAGTGATTATTGAAACGTTAACCGAACATAACACACGTTATTGCATGGCTCAAAACTTTATTCCTGCGATTAAAGACGGTGATAAACGTGTATTAGTGGTTGATGGTGAACCTGTACCTTATTGTTTAGCACGAATCCCTCAAAAAGGTGAAACTCGTGGCAACCTTGCTGCTGGAGGACATGGCGAAGTTAGAGCCTTAAGCGAAAGCGATTGGCATATAGCTAAAAGCATCGCCCCAGTTTTAAAAGAAAAAGGCCTACTATTTGTAGGACTTGATATCATTGGTGATAAGTTAACCGAAATTAACGTTACCAGCCCAACCTGTGTTCGTGAAATTGAAGCAGCTAACCCAGGCCTTTCAATTACCGGTATGTTAATGGACGCAATAGAACATCGATTAAATAAAAAGAGTTAAACAATGATTAGAGAATATAAACCCACAGATTTAAACAGTGTAATGACGATATGGTTGCAAGGTAATTTGCAAGCTCATAGCTTTATCAATCCTGAGTTTTTTAAACAAAATTGTGATTTAGTAAAAATGTTAATTCCAATGTCTACTTTATACGTTCAAGACCTTGATGGAGTTAAAGGGTTTATCGGTATAACTGAAAATTATATTTCAGGTCTATTTGTAGATGAAGCTTTTCGCCGGCAAGGAACAGGTAAAGCTCTTGTTGAAAAAGCAAAACAACGCCATAACGAACTGTTGGTACATGTTTATAAAAAAAATACTAATGCGATCAACTTTTATCTTTCTCAAAATTTTGAAATTGTTTCAGAATCGATCAATGAAGAAACAAATGAACCAGAATTATTAATGCACTGTAATGTTGAACACAACGTTAAAATTGGCAAATGTGCATTATAAAATTAACTTGAATGTGAAACTATGAATTTAAAAAACCATTTTATTATCGCAATGCCAACACTTGATGATTCTATGTTTAGTCATTCAGTTATTTATATTTGTGAACATAATCGTGATGGCGCTATGGGGATTATGATTAATAAACCAATTATTGAACTTAATGTGGCAACCGTTCTTGCACGTTTAGAAATTACATCACCTACAAGTTGCGCAGAACTAGAACAACCTGTATTTTGTGGTGGCCCCATTGCTGATGAACAGGGTTTTATTTTACACACACCTTTAGATGGGTTTGCTTCTAGTATTCAGATTTCAGATGATGTGATGATTAGTACTTCGCTTGATGCACTTAAATCAATCGGCTCTCCTGAACAGCCCCAAAATATCTTTTTGGCTTTAGGTTATTCAAGCTGGCAGTCTCTACAACTCGAAAATGAAATTGCTCGTAATGATTGGTTAGTGGTTGATGCCGATCCTCAAATTATTTATGAAGTTGCCATTGATGAACGTTGGCAAAAAGCCGCTCAATCACTTGGAATCAATATGAATACAATTTCACACCAAATAGGAAATGCATGACCCATGGCAACCATTATCGCATTTGATTTTGGCACAGCCAGTATTGGAGCGGCTATTGGTCAAGATATAACTAAAACAGCCAATCCTTTATGCTCGTTTAAAGCCCGAGATGG
Organism: Gilliamella sp. GillExp13; assembly: GCF_001690815.1. NCBI lineage: Bacteria > Pseudomonadati > Pseudomonadota > Gammaproteobacteria > Orbales > Orbaceae > Gilliamella > Gilliamella sp. GillExp13. The sequence goes on from NZ_LZHJ01000075.1 coordinate 20,774, forward strand.
TATTCCTAACTGGCAAACTATCGAAAAGGTCTTAAATGAGTGGAAACCCGACTTTTTAATAGTTGGGTTACCCTTAAATATGGATGGTACAGAACAACCTCTTACGGCTAGAGCACGCAAATTTGCTAACCGATTACACGGTATGTTTGGCTATCAAGTCCATCTACAAGATGAGCGCTTATCAACTGTTGAAGCTAAATCTCATATATTTGCATCTCGTGGTTTTCGTGCACTGAAAAAAGGTCATGTAGATGCTACATCGGCAATCATTATTTTAGAAAGTTGGTTTGAAAATAATTAGTAATTTTATTTAATTGGTTATTTTGTAAATAATTAATCGCCATTAAATTTCATCCTTGCTAAAATAACAACAACTTTTTATTGTAAGGACTACTTGCCGTGTCAAACAACAATTCTCTTAGTTATAAAGATGCTGGTGTCGATATTGATGCCGGTAATGAACTAGTCAATCGCATTAAATCTGTAGTAAAAGAAACCAAGCGTCCTGAGGTAATGGGTGGATTGGGAGGCTTTGGTGCACTATGTGCTATTCCGCAAAAATATAAAGAACCGATTTTAGTATCAGGCACTGATGGTGTGGGTACTAAATTACGCCTTGCAATGGATTTAAACCGTCATGAATCAATTGGTATTGATTTAGTGGCAATGTGTGTTAACGATCTGATTGTACAAGGTGCTGAACCTTTATTCTTTCTTGATTATTATGCCACCGGCAAACTTGATGTCGATGTGGCCGCTACTGTAGTGACTGGCATTGCCGAAGGCTGTAAACAATCAGGCTGTGCTTTAGTTGGCGGTGAAACAGCCGAAATGCCAGGCATGTATCACGGCAACGACTATGATTTAGCTGGATTTTGTGTTGGCGTTGTTGAAAAGTCAGCCATGATCGATGGTAGCAAAGTGCAAGATGGCGATGCATTAATTGCATTAGCTTCAAGCGGTGCTCATTCTAATGGCTATTCATTAGTGCGTAAAATAATTGAAGTCAGCGGTGTAAATCCTGCCACTGAACAGTTAGATGGCAAAACTCTTGCCGATCACCTACTTGCACCAACTAAGATCTACGTTAAGTCCGTTCTTGACCTTATTACTCAAGTTGATGTGCACGCCATTGCCCATATAACTGGCGGTGGATTCTGGGAAAATATTCCTCGTGTTTTGCCTGAAAATACTCAAGCAGTCATTAATGAAGCTAGTTGGCAATGGCCAGCAATATTTAATTGGTTACAACAATCGGGAAATGTTAGCCTTCACGAAATGTATCGAACTTTTAACTGTGGTGTTGGCTTAATTATTGCTTTACCAAAACAGTTAGCCGATAAAGCAATTACTTTACTAAATAATCATGGTGAAAAGGCTTGGCTATTAGGTGAAATTAAACACGCTACATCAGGCGAGCGCGTTGTAATAAAATAAATTGTATTTTCATATTATCCATCCATTAATATAATGAATTAGATGGATAATATGCTACTTTTTTAGATCGTTATTACCACCTAAAACACTTAACAAACATCTAAACGATCCACATTTAATAAATCGCATTTAGTTATTGGTTTTATTAATTTGAGTTTTCTTCTTGCTCTGTGATTTTTTGCACAAATCTCTGTTCATCAATTACTTTAACCCAATTGGGCAAAATAGGGGTACGGCAATAATAGTTAGCATAAGGGTCAAGTTTTTTAATACGTTCAAATTCTGGAGTTTGTGGATCATCATATAATTCGGGATCACCTGAGCGGTTAAGTTTTTTAAAGCACGCATGTTCTTTTGAACTATCATGTAGCCAAGGTTTAGGGTAGCCCAAAGCCGAATATATACGATTACTGATAAACGTATAACGACCTCCTAACAATAAAAAAAATAAAACTAAAAAAAATAGGAACGTTATAATATTTGATATAGTAAAAATAATTAGCGATGTAATATCTAATTTTATCTGAATATACATCATAATTGTTAAAACTACATAAGCAAATAAGCTAAATATGCCAACACCTATTGTAAGATACTTTAACATTTGTAGTGTCGTTACTCCGACCGATCTTGGAAAGTATAAAGCATGATATTGGGGCATGCGCGCGGCATAGGATTGATAATGATTATCATCAATTTGCTCTACCACCATTTCTACGTAATCACCGTCTTTAAAGCTTATATGCTCTAATTTTCCTTGTACCTTTTTACGACCTACATAACATTTAAAGCTTTTCCCTTGCAAAGTAATGCTGCCTGCGGTTAATGCTCCAACTAAAGCTCCGATTGCCTCAAACATGCCGACAATTGCCAAACCAATTACTGCCAGTAGACCGATATTATCAGCACGTAGCTCTTTCGGGTCATCCTTTATTTGCAGGTGGCTGACGGTGCCTTTTAATAAACTGTATTTAACCATTTAAAAATCCTCTTTCATCCATATCTTGTTCAATTAATGCTAATGCTTCATCAAAATCAATAGTATAGTTGGTATTGCTATTAGCTTGTGACTCATTTTTGTTAATATCAAACATATCCTTTAATACTTCAGTTTCAAACGCGGTGGTTTGCTGTTGTGGCGTTTGATAAATATGACTTTTATTATGAGGCATTAAATATCTATCGGTACGCAAGGCGCAACGTTTAAGCCAAGTTTCAAGATTATCATCAGATAACATAGTAACCGCAAAATCTAATATCATGACGACTAAACCTGCCAGGCCAACAAAACGCCATAAAGCTAATCGCAATGCTGCCATGGAAGCAATTTTTTGTACGCCTAACATTTTAATCACCCAGAATGTGGCTCTAGTAGTTAAAAAACGTCGACACCATACGATATGATAAGAACTCGCTGCTAAAATTGTAAGTAAAGAAACTGTATTATATAAATATCAGGAAACTTTCAATAGATTTTTTACTCCATAATTTCCCTTATTTTCTTCTTCCTCAGCTTTTAAAAATGAGATATTGGTATGTCCACACTTTTTAGTACCAAAAAGATAAGGTCATCGATTTCTTTTGTATTCAATCGGCGACTGGTAATTTAATGTTGAATGAAGTCGATTATAATTAAACCAATCCACATAGTGATTAAATTCCAATTTAAGTTGCGCCAGTGAATCAAAAATAGTATTTGACACAAATTCTGTTTTCACTGCTTTGAATGTGCTTTCTGCAATTGCGTTATCATAGGGGCAGCCTTTGCGACTTAAGGACCGTTTAATTCCAAATGCTGTTAAACATTCATCAATCAAATGATTATCAAACTCTTTTCCTCTATCAGAATGAAACAACTCAATCGTCTGTAAGTTCATTGGAATTTGACTCATAGCTTGCATGACCAGTGCCGCTGTTTTATGCCTGCCAGCACTTCGCCCCACTATTTCTCGATTACTGATATCAACAATTACACAAAGGTAGTGCCAACGTTGTTTAACCCTTACATAGGTTAAATCGGTCACCAATATCTTTCGT
>NZ_LZHJ01000076.1:0-1864 GCF_001690815.1 Gilliamella sp. GillExp13
AGTGTTTAGTTTTTGAATAGTCGCTTTTATTGGTTATATTTAAACTACCTAGTAAAAGGTATTGGATTGTTACCGATTTATAGCGGGCAAAACCTAAAAAATAGTTATGACTATTTTTTAGGTTTTTTTTTGTCTGAAATTTAAAAGATTTTTAATTATTTTTTAATAATAAGTTTAAGGGGGGGAAAAGAAATGAAATTTTCAAAAAAATAGTATATAAAATCAAACCAAAACGAGTTGTTTTAATGACTATGCTAGGTTTGTGTTATTTACCCAATGCGATGGCAGCGACTCAAGATGAGCTAGAAGCAAGAATTGCGTTATTAGAGCAAAAGTTATTAGTTCTTAGTCAAGAGTCTAATGATTTGAAAAAGCAAGTAATTGATTCTAATAAGCAATTTGCTAAATTAAATAATAATCTTCAAAAACAACAAATTATTATAAATAATCAGAAAAAAGCGCTTAAAAATAGTCAAAATGTAGCAATTACAAAGCAACAGCCTCCAGTTAATCCTGTACAAGCAAATAATAATCAAATTTTACTAGTTAGTACACCAAAAACCGATACTATGCAAGACAGCAATCATCCAGAAAAGACTTCATTTACTTTAGCTGAATTTAAAGATTATATTAAAGAAGAAATAGGATTTTCTTATAATGGTTACTTCCGTGGTGGTTGGTCAACTTCAAGCAATGGTAAACCTAAAAATTATGCTGAAGGTGCATTAGGTCGATTTGGTAATGAATATGGTGGTTGGTATGATCTTATCTTTAAGCAAAAAGTCTATGATCAAGATGGAAGGCGAGTTGATGCAATTGTTATGATTGATGGAAACGTGGCAACAAATAAAGCTGCGGGTTTATTTAATACGCAAGATGACAATATTATGCAATTTTCAGATATATATTTAGAAACAAAAGGATTTGTGCCACGTTTCCCTGATGCGAAATTATGGGTGGGTAAACATTCTTTGCCTTATAATGAAATACAAATGCTTGATTGGAAAACACAAAAAACGCCAGCAGGTGGAGGTATTGGTATTGAAAATCTTAAAGTCGGTGTCGGTGCTCTTGATTTATCATTAGTTAGAGCAGATGTAAATGTGAAAAATAAAAAAGAAATAATTAGTACTGATGATAGTAAAGTAAATAAAATTGACCAATACAAAAAGGAAGAAGTTGATTTAAACGAACTAGAAATTCGCTATCGTGATATCCCATTATGGCAAAATGCAACGCTTGGTTTAAATGCTCGTTATTCAGCACCAAATAAATCTAAAATTCAAAATAGTATATCTGTTAAAAATGCTTGGCTTGGTAGCCTTGTTTTGCGTCAAAATGAATTTTTTGGCGGATTTAATCAGTTTACATTACAGACAGCAACCAATTCTGTTGCATCACAGTTGGCTAACATTAATACTAATAACCCAGAGTTTGCCAGTAATTCGGATAATGACTATATAGGTACACATACTGGTGGTAAAGCTTATCGTTTTGTATCGGAAGGTGAAGCTTATTTAAGCGATAATATCATTGTTGCCCATGCTTTGGCTTTAACTTCAGGAAATGATGTTTATTCTTATGATCTTAATCTTCCACATACCGATTTTACAAGTTTTAAATCAGCAATAAGACCAGCTTATATCTGGGATACTTATAATCAAAGCGGTGTTGAACTAGGTTACTTTCGTCAGAAAGACAAAGTTAAAAGTAAAACTTATGTCGAAGAAGGATATAAAATGGATCGGCTACACTAATTAGTACCAGTTTTATAAGGTCATTGTTATGATAAACTAAAAATAAGAGAAGGTAACAACAATGGCAATCGATTCATCACGAAGAGCAAAACGTAGCTTTACTAACG
>NZ_LZHJ01000077.1:0-18182 GCF_001690815.1 Gilliamella sp. GillExp13
GCCTTTGTGGGCACTAAAGCTTTTTTATGATTTCTTCCTGAAGCTGTGATTTTAAGCTCAGCTCAGCAAACATCTATTTAAGCTTACGGTTTTCAGCCTCCAGCTCTTTTAAGCGTTTGATATCCGAAGTTTCCATTCCGCCGTATTTTTCCCGCCATTTATAAAAAGTTGAATTACCCATGCCATATTTACGGCAGAGTTCCTTGACAGGAATACCTGCTTCAGCTTCTTTTAAAATAGCGACGATTTGATGTTCAGTCATTTTTTTCATCATTAAATCCCCTTTTACTTTTATCATAGAGAATTTTCTACTTTTTTGCTGTACTATTTTAGGGGATAGTTACACATGGTGTAACAGTTTGGGCTATCGTCTTTCAGGAGTAAGAGATTTAACCAATTCAAACTATGATAATTTAGGTGCAGCACCTAGTTCATCAGGTAATCATTACCAGCGTAACATAGGCGCTGGCTTTTTCACGGAGTGGGGCAGCATGCACTACTACACTGATGCGGGCTTCGTCTTCAACGGCTACTGGACGAGCAACACGACAGATATCGCTATCCTTGTCGAGTCGCACTACGGCTTCTCCTACATCGGCGATAGTCCCGACGGCTTCGCCTATGTCCTTTGCACCGCACCTTAGCTTTTAGCGTTTAGTTCTTAATCCTTAGGGCGCGGAAGGTGGTTACGGTGCTTGAGAGGATAATATAACAAAGAATAAAGCCCCCGCGTAAGTTGGGGCGCTGAGCAGGCAAAGCCTGCGAGCCTTGCAAATTTATGGTTCGCCAATAAGTAGTTAAATGTTGATTTTATCCGTAATAAATCAGAAAAAAATTAATCAACTTTATTTTAGCCTTGATTTTTTTACGTTTATGCTGATTTTATGTATATAATTAACGTAAATTCATCTATTGTGTATTATTATGGCTAATGTATCTTCTTTTCGCCAAAAGCAAAGCACTATTTTTGTCGCATTTCTAGTCACAACTTTTATTGTCGGTATTGCTGGTGCTTTACAATCTCCTACTTTAAGTCGATTTTTAACTTTTGAAGTTAATGTTAATTCACGGCTAGTTGGACTTTTTTTTTCTGTTAATGCTTTAGCCAGTATTGTGGGTAGCTTTCTATTAGCTAAATATTCCGATAAAAAGGGCGATAGGCGTTATATTGTTATATTTTGCTGTTTAATGGGCATTGCTAATAGCATTACTTTTGCGTTTACACGTCATTATTTGGTGTTAATTACGCTGGGTGTTTTGTTTGCAGCGTTATCGTCTGCTGCTATGCCACAAATTTTTGCTTTAGCACGCGAATATGCCGTTAAAACTGGGCGTAATGTTGTGGCATTTAATTCACTTATTCGAGCTCAACTTTCGCTTGCTTGGGTATTTGGCCCACCAATTTCTTTTGGCTTAGCTATTAATTTTGGTTTTACGGCAATGTATTTAACGGGCATGTGCATGTTTATGGTCGCGATGCTGTTTGTTGCTATTTTTTTACCTTCGGTTGAAAAAAATCCCACCTCACAACTAAATAACGAAGCAGAGTTACAAGCGGCAAATCAACCACTTTGGAAGAATAGAAATGTGCTTTGTTTATTGCTATCTACGGTATTTATGTGGACAGCAAATATGATGTATATTATTGATATGCCAATTTATGTTGATGTTGTATTACATCTTTCAGATTCATTGCCAGGTGTATTGATGGGACTTGCTGCTGGTATCGAAATTCCAGTTATGCTCATCGCTGGATATTTAGTGCCACATTTAGGTAAACGAAATCTGTTTTTTATTGCGATCGTTTGCGGTTTGATTTTTTATCTTGGTATGATTTTTTGTACTGGTGAATGCGCCTTATTAGCATTACAACTCTTTAATGCTCTATTTATTGGTATTGTAGCTAACATTGGTATTATCTATTTTCAGGATTTATTGCCTACCCGAATGGGCGTGGCTTCTACTTTATTTAATAATGGTATTATTTTCAGCATAATTATAGCTGGAATGTTGCAAGGATTTGTATCAGAAGCCTATGGACATGAGGTTATCTATTGGATTGCGTTAGTTATGGTTGCGATATCATTGTTATTCTGTACGTTGGTGAAAGATGTAAAAACTAACGTGGGCTGAAAGTAGATGAATAGTTAGATAATTAATAACAAAATCAATAGTAAATAGATAATTAAGTGTAATTTGTCTTCTTAATAGTTAGAAAGACAAATTACTGAAACAATTAAAGATTAGATGTGTTTAATAGTTTTTCATAAAAGGCATAATCGGTCCTTTCATAACCCAATGGCGTAATAGCAATAAAGTTGGCATTAGCGGCATCAAGTTCTTTATTGTCATCAAGTATTTGTAAATTGCGTTTTGCTCTAAACCAAAAGTAATCATTACCTTCGGGATCTTGTGTTGGTATCACCATAAAACGACTTACATCGCTATCGCCTTGTTTTGTTATTTTCAAACCTTTAATTTGTTGTGCTGTACATGCAGGAAAATTAACGTTAAAACAAATATTTTGCGCAGATGGTAACGAAAGTAATTTAGCAATAACTGTTTGAGCGTGATGTTTAGCACAACTCCAGTCAGTTGGCTGGTTATCTTCACTGGTTAATTGACTCAATGCAATTGCAGGAATGCCCAAAGCCATAGCCATCATTGCCGCACCAACCGTGCCAGATAACACTGTTTCAAATCCTACATTTGAACCATTATTAATTCCAGATAGTACTAGATCGGGTAGGTTGTTAGCCATCAAATATTTAATTGCAAATAGTGAGCAATCGGCAGGCGTGCCATAAACGGCAAATTCTTGTTTTCCACGTTGAACAACTCTAAATGGCGTTTTTAAGCTCACTGAACAAGATACTCCACTTTGATCTATGGCTGGTGCAACTACCCAAACCTCGTGAGCTATCTTTTTTGCCACTTCTTGCAATAGTTTAATGCCTGGTGCATCAAAGCCATCATCATTGACGAGTAAAACGCGATTAACTAACTTTTTTAACATATTATTTCCTTATTGAGCAAATGTATTACATTCGTTAATTGCACCGCTATCAAATCCACGTTTAAACCAAGTATAACGTTGCTTAGATGTACCATGGGTAAAACTATCAGGCACAACATAACCTTCACTTTGTTGTTGCAAGCGATCATCACCAATGGCTTTTGCGGTGTTTAAAGCTTGTTCAATATCACCTTCATCCAGCCGATTTTGCTGTTGCATTGCATTGCCCCACATGCCAGCAAAACAATCGGCTTGGAGTTCTAATTTAACCGACAATTGGTTATTTGTGATTGTGGACTGACCTTTTTTTAATTGTTCAACGTGGCTAAATGTGCCTAGCAAATTTTGGACATGATGACCAACTTCATGCGCAATTACATAACCTTGAGCAAAGTCGCCACCACCACCAAGTCGCTGTTTCATCTCTTGATAGAAAGACATATCTAGATAGACAGTTTTGTCAATACTACAATAAAATGGTCCCATAAAGGTTTGACCAGTACCACAAGATGTTCTTGTAGAGCCGTTATAAAGTACTAGCTTAGGGGGAGTATAGGTTTTACCTAAACGTTGAAATTCTTGATGCCAATAATCTTCAGTACTCGCTAAAATGATAGACGTAAATTTGACGGCATCTTCATCATCAATTGAATATTGATTAGTATTTTGTTCGGTGCTGTTTGTATCAATTAGTGTTGAATCTAGCAAGCCAGTTAAATCAACACCATAATAGCCAGCAATTAACACTACAATAAATAAAACAACCTTACCTTTACCACCAATTGGAAGTTTTGTTCCTATTTCACTTCCTGATTGTGAGCGACGATCTTCAATATTATCGCTCTCTCGTTGGTCTCTCCAGCGCATAGGAATTACCTTGTCAGTTTTAGTTTAATTATTTTAATGGATAACGAATAAGTATTCTAGATTAAGTTATTAGCGTAGTTATAAATTGGACAAATTAACCGTACAAAAATAGGTAAAGTATTTGTTTGAAAAATTAGTTATTTCTTGCTTTTTTTAGGTATATAATGGAAATCATACCATTATATCTTCATACTAATGTTTGGGTATTGTTATGCCATATTTATTTCTTACTTTGGCGGCTTGCTTTTGGGGTGGTAATTATGTTGTTGGGCGTGTTTTAGTTACTCAAGCCGATCCTATGGTAATATCTGAAGGTCGTTGGGTTATTACTGCGCTGTTATTATTGTGTTTATATCAACATCAAGTTCGTAATGACTTATCCAAAATTAGAAAATCGATTGGTCCCATTTGTTTGTTAGCCATTTTTGGGCAGATTTTGTTTCCATTAACACTTTATGTTGGATTGCAATATACCTCATCGCTTAATGCATCAATTTATCTTTCTGCAACACCATGTATGGTATTGGTTATGAATAAATTATTGTTTAATGATACGATTTCAAAAAATAATATTTTAGGCGTGCTATTTAGTACAATTGGTGTGATTTATTTGATTTTACAAGGAAATCTAACCAATTTAAGTGAGTTGAGTAATATTAATAAAGGGGATTTATGGGCAATGGCATCAGCAATGAGCTGGGCTTGTTATAGCGCATTTATACGGTTAAAAGATAAATCTATATCTGGCAATGCTTTTGTGACTGTTAGTGCCGTGTTAGGTTCGGTCATGTTACTTCCTGTTGCGTTAGTGTATTTTTATTTTTACCCAGTTTCCAACCTAGCGCATTATACCTCAACAAGTTTTTTGCTTGGCTTATTATATATTGCTATTTTTGCGTCTTGGTTATCTTATTTATTTTGGAATAAAGGTATTATCGATATTGGTGCAACACGTGGGCAAATCTATACACATATTATCCCTTTGTCAGCAGGAATTTTCAGTATTCTATTTTTACATACGCCAGTTGCGTATTTTCATATTGTGTCGATAGTACTAATAGTTATTGGGATCTATTTTTGTTCACGGAAATAGTTAATAATGCAAACAGCCGTTTTTAAAATAGCTTTAGTATTAACTTAAAAATCAAGAAAATTTTACAAAATGAGGTTATTTTGCTATAATTAGCATTCTTTTTTCACAAAAAGGAATTATTTTGTTGTTATTTAGTAGAAATTAAAACAAACAATAAAACATTAGTTTTTGCTTTTTTATTATCCTCTTTTTTTATCTTTGCTGTATTTTGCTTCAATTTTAATTAACTGATAAACACTTTTTCAAAGTGTAATCTAAAAAGTATTGTTCTTTGTGTATTAAAAGGTAACCGTTTACCTTGTTGCATCATTCCTTTTTATTATTTGTATGTAAACAGGCGGTATTTTATGAAAAAAACAAGAAAGTCCAAAAATAAACCATTAAACATCAACGATATTACTATAATTGATGATAGCAAGTTAAAAAAAGCCATTACCGCAGCAGCACTAGGTAATGCGATGGAGTGGTTTGATTTCGGTGTATATGGCTTTTTAGCTTATGTTTTAGGGCAAGTCTTTTTCCCTGATGCATCCCCTAGTGTTCAAATGGTTGCCGCACTCGCTACGTTTTCCGTACCATTTTTAGTTCGGCCCTTAGGTGGTTTAGTGTTTGGGATCCTTGGTGATAAATTTGGACGCCAAAAAGTATTATCAATAACTATCATTATTATGTCGTTAAGCACTTTTTGTATTGGTTTAATTCCTTCTTATGCCTCAATTGGTATTGTTGCGCCAATATTATTATTGCTAGCTAAATTTGCGCAAGGGTTTTCAATAGGAGGAGAATATTCTGGTGCGGCTATATTTGTTGCCGAATATTCGCCAGATCGCAAACGTGGTTTTATGGGGAGTTGGTTAGATTTTGGTTCGATTGCTGGTTTTTTAGTTGGCGCAGGTTTAGTCGTGCTTTTATCTAGTATTCTTGGCAAAGTTGCATTTCATGATTGGGGCTGGAGAATTCCATTTTTATTTGCTTTACCGCTAGGACTAATTGGGCTTTACTTACGTCATGCACTAGATGAAACACCTGCATTTCAACAGCATACCGATTTGATGGATCAAAATGTTCGCGATCATATTTCCAATCAACCTAAAATGACTTTCAAACAGATCTTTATCAAATATTGGAAAAGCCTATTAGTCTGTGTAGGGTTAGTGATTGTTACTAATGTGACTTATTATATGTTGCTTACCTATATGCCTAGTTATTTATCTCATAACTTAAATTACGATACAGATCATGGCGTACTAATTATTATTGCTATCATGTTAGGTATGTTATTTGTTCAACCATTGATTGGTTTTATTAGCGATAAAATAGGTCGCAGGCCGTTCATTATTGGGGGAAGTTTAGGTTTATTAATTCTTGCTTATCCGTCATTTGTTATGATCAACAGTGATATTATAGGTCTTATTTTTTTAGGATTATTGATTTTAGCTGTATTACTTAACTGTTTTACTGGTGTTATGGCCTCAATTTTACCGGCTATCTTTCCGACTAGTATTCGTTACAGTGCTCTAGCTATATCATTTAATATCTCAGTATTAGTTGCTGGTGCTACTCCAACGGTGGCGGCTTGGCTGGTTGAAGAAAGTAATAATTTATACATGCCAGCTTATTATTTAATGGTTGTGGCATTAGTGGGTTTACTTACAGGCATAAAAATGATAGAAACTGCAAACCGCCCACTCCGCGGAGCAACGCCCGCAGCATCAGACAAGTCAGAGGCAAAAGAAATATTATCGGATCACTTTGACTCAATAGAACAAAGAGTCGAAGATATAGAACAGCAGATCGAAACATTACAACAACAGCGTCAGAATTTAGTCGATCAGCATCCTAAGTTAGATTGATCTTGTTATTTTTTAGGTTTTGTATGTTTTATTTAACATATAAAACCTTAATTAAATAAAATCAATATGCTATCTGAGTAATTTTTAGCGATAAAATTAATCCATTATAGAAATAGCTAAAACGCTGCCAACCCTTTTTTTTATTAATAAATTAAAGTAAATAAAAACAAAGCATTATAAAATAGTTACAAAAAAGGTTTTTTGAAAACAGAAATCCTATTTGCCTTTTGCTAGGCAAGGTTTATAGTATGTTGGTTTCTAGTTTACCGTCGCATAGGCGGTCTTTTATATTTAAATAGTGATAGACATCATCTAAATCCTGTTTACCGTCGCATAGGCGGTCTTTTATATGTTATCCGCCTTGATTTTTTAAAATTAAATGTTTACCGTCGCATAGGCGGTCTTTTATAAGACTTACCCGCTAGCAAATTTGATAAGGCTGTTTACCGTCGCATAGGCGGTCTTTTATAAGACTTACCCGCTAGCAAATTTGATAAGGCTGTTTACCGTCGCATAGGCGGTCTTTTATACCCCACAATCGAAAACGCTGGAGCAAGCCCCGTTTACCGTCGCATAGGCGGTCTTTTATCGATACAATTAATCCAATTGCTGGTAAAAATGGTTTACCGTCGCATAGGCGGTCTTTTATTTAGCTCTTCCGAGCTCTTTCGTAAACATATCGTTTACCGTCGCATAGGCGGTCTTTTATAAGCATCCCCCCATCAATTGATTGTTTTATTAGTTTACCGTCGCATAGGCGGTCTTTTATATAAAAAATAGAAATTTTTGTATAACTGTTTGATTTTAATAAAAAATAAAGAGTTAAACAAAATCAATGCTATATTTAAATAATTTTGTGGGAGAAATACATCTTATAACATGGTAAGGTTTATATGTTCATTTTTCATGACGCTTAGAATGTGCCAATAACTAAGTGAGGTTAGTGTGTCAAACAAAGATATTTGCAAGTTTGTACTTTGTTTGGAACATAAATTTGAACATCAAAGCAAAGTTAAGATAGCTTTGTCGAGGTGAGAACCATGGGGAATGAGGATATAAATTGAGCACATTTTGCAGCTAAAGCGTCGGTTGTTAGGTAACTCACTAATTCCTTGGTTTAGAAGTTATCACCAATATTTATTATTTCCACAAAAGTTAAGACTTACAAAACCTAACACTATATGCTAATTAAAAAATTGCATAAAAAAAACTAGTCAAGTTTTTTTAAAATGGTTATACTTTAACTCTCTAAAGGAATAGATTATTAAACAATCAAACAAACATAAAAATTAAAGTAAATAATTGATTTACTTGACATTTGAGCTGTAATTCATTATCATTTAAAGCACAAGGACTGGCAAAATAATGCATTATCATTTAAGGCACAAGGCACAAGGCACAAGGCACAAGGCACAAGGCACAAGGCACAAGGCACAAGGCACAAGGCCTGGCAAACGTATTTCTTAAATTTATCAAATAAACTTATTCGACGAATTTTTGCACAAAACTTATTTATATCTTCGAAATTATCTCTCAACGAATTATCGAAATTATTGCTCAAATCACCTAAAACAGCTTTGCTAGTATTAGCGCTGTTATTATTATCATCTTCATGGAATGTACAGGCGAATGGTAAAAAGGCTAGAGCGGGTAATCGTAGTGATGCAATAATTTTACCTTCAATATTTCCAGAATTGTCGGCAGCTATCAATTATGTAAGACCTAATGTAGAGTATGGTCACAACAACCATGCAGGCCCAGCTTTCATGTGGCGTCCTAATAAGGGCTTCTTAGTTCAGTCAACAAATCCATCATCTTACGACCAAAATTTTCCAACTACAGGTGGGAATGGTTTATATTTTGATTTAGTCATTACAGGAATAGATGTAGAAGAATTGACATGGAAACAGGTCACGCATGAGAGAATTACTGCAACAGTGACAAATGTTGTAGCTAATGATAGGTGGATTCCTAAAGAAGATAGGGGAAAAGTTGTCGCCCGTGTTAAGTTAACTGGTCCATTTGCAACAACTGTGCATAGTTTTTGGACAGTTGCCCCAGTATTTAAGCCAAGGTTACCGCAGACGTTTGAGTTAGTGGGTAGACATATTAGTACTGGTGATGAGGTAGTAAAATATGGATTTGTGTTGAAGCAGTGGTTCGTCGACCTGGGGAGAACAAGAAAATATACTGGAGTAACTGCAGACTGGTGTAAGCAGGCAGGCTACAAGGCGCCAAGGTTCAGGGATTTAACTAACGAAGGTGCAACAAAACACAAGAGAAGACCTTCACATGCAGGCTTACCAGGTTACGTGCGTTATATTGGTGAAGGCTTTTTTAGCGAGTGGGGCTACATGCACTACGACAATGCCCGGTTTAAAGCCTTGACGTACTGGACGGAGCAAACTGACAGGAGAGGAGCTGTCGACGCGAGAGATGGTAGCATCTGGAGGCCCAACGGTGAGTACTTGGGTCGTTTTATTTGCGTCTCAGACTTTAAACGTTAGTCCTTATTTCTTAGTCCTTGGTTCGCCGAGGCAAATATTTAGAAACTTCTATTTTAATACTTTAACTATCATAAAATTGTTCACCTCCGAGTAGGCGGTTTAGAAATACGCTCTTTTTTTTGTTGTGCTTTCTTATATGTTCCCTTTTACAATTTGTTAGGTATGTTTAGGTTAGCACTATTACTCTTCTATTTTTTTATAGAAAATTTAGGTTTTTCTCAAGCTAAATTTTGTTGATTAATATTGCATCGATTATTGACTGTATCAAGACTATTTTGCCAGTTTATGATATGATTAGAACCAAATTTAATGGCAATGAGTTATGATGATTATGAGTTATCAAGTTCTGGCACGCAAATGGCGACCAAAATCATTTTCTGAGGTGGTGGGGCAGCAACATGTCCTTAAAATTTTGTCTAATGCCCTTTCGCTAGGGCGAGTTCATCATGCTTATTTGTTTTCAGGTACTCGAGGAGTAGGTAAAACGTCAATTGCGCGTTTGTTAGCAAAAGGACTGAATTGCGAAACAGGCATTACTGCTACACCATGTGGAGTTTGTGATAATTGTCGTGATATTGAACAAGGTCGTTTTGTTGATTTACTTGAAATTGATGCCGCATCTCGTACTAAGGTTGAAGACACTCGTGAAATACTTGATAACATCCAATATTTACCAACTAAAGGGCGCTTTAAGGTTTATTTGATTGATGAAGTGCATATGTTATCGCGCAGTAGCTTTAATGCACTTCTTAAAACACTTGAGGAACCCCCTGAGCATGTTAAGTTTTTATTGGCAACTACAGATCCGCAAAAATTACCTATAACGATTTTATCACGTTGTTTGCATTTGCATTTAAATGTATTAGATACAACATTAATAGGTCAGCAACTTGAACATATTTTGAAATTAGAGCAAATCAGTAGCGATCCCAAAGGCATTGGGTTATTAGCTAAAGCAGCTAATGGTAGTATGCGTGATGCGCTTAGCTTAACCGATCAAGCGATTGCTCTTGGTAATGGTAAGGTCGATGCAGAATCAGTGTCGGTTATGCTTGGTTCACTTGATAAGTCGGTTCCTTTTGCAATTGTTGAAGCATTACATAATAGTGATGGTAATGCTTTAATGCAACAAATTGAAGCAGCTGCTATACAAGGCGCTGATTGGGATAATCTGTTAGCCGAAACCATTACCTTATTGCATCAAATTGCGTTATTACAAATAGTGCCAACTGCTTTGGGTGATTATACTGATAATGAGGAGCGCATACGTTTTTTAGCACAATATATGGCGCCTAACGATGTGCAGTTGTTTTATCAAATTTTGCTAATGGGTCGTAAAGAGCTTTCTTTTTCGCCTGATAAAAAAATTGGTGTCGAGATGAGCCTTTTACGCGCTTTGGCTTTTATACCAAAAGTAGTTGATGTTGTTACACCACCAGTTATGGCTAGTTTTGCATCTGTTCAAGGCAATAATCTGCCACAAACTCAAAAGCAAACTAAAGAACCTCCTAATACCCAATTGCAATCACAATCAGTAATGCATGCGAATGTATCAAGGCAAGCAGAAGTTAATAATCAGGCTGTAAATCAAACTAAAAAACGATCTCGAATTCAGCAATCTGATCCTATATTTGCAACAGTAAGCCAGCCAGTTAATCATATCGAACAGAATACACCACAACCTATGGTAAGTTCGTCATTAACAAATGAGCAAAGTCAGCGCCACGATTTAAATGATTTAACCGTTTTGTCTTCAAAAACAGCGCCAACATCTAAAGCCAAACCAGCAACGGCGGATCTAACAATTCCTGATGATGTGTCGTCGGTGACTAAAAGCATTTTAGAAATGCGTATGCAGCTGTTGAAAAAAGAACAGAATCCAAAAAAGTCTGAATCGGTTGATGAAAATCAACCACAAAATTTAATAATAAATAAATCATTAACACGAATTAAACAGAACGTTGTGTCAGTAAACGATATCGATAACAGCGATAACGGCAATAGTAAAGAAGAAATTACTGCTGAAAATTATCGATGGCAAGCTAGCGGTTTAGTTGCAATGAAGGAAGATCTAGTGGTCGATACTAAGGCTTTTCGTGAGTCACTAAATGGTGATAAAACTCCTGAAATGACTAAGAAATTAATTACCGAAATGGCGCAAAAAGATGCCTGGTGTGCCGAGATCGAGCAATTAGATTTACCACCGTTAATTAAGCAAATCGTAGTTAATTCAGCTTTTGAACAAGTAGATAGTAGTACGATTGTGTTGCATTTGCGTTCAACCGTTAAGCATTTAATTAATTCGGTATCGAATGTGATCAAGGTAAAAAAAGCGTTATGCAAACATCGTAACCAAGAGCTTGATGTAGATATTATTATTGATGATGCAAATTATAAAACACCAGTTGAAATGCGCGAAGAGTTATACCAAGAAAAACTAGCGCAGGCGAAGATAGCCATTGCCAAAGATTCAAAAGTGGCTACAATTTGTCGATATTTTGATGCTAAGATTGATGAATCCAGTATTTGTCCTGTATAATGCGGACTATATTTTTAATGAGGAATTATTATGTTTTCAGGTGGAAAAGGTGGTTTGGGCAATTTAATGAAACAAGCCCAACAAATGCAAACTAAAATGCAACAAGCACAAGAGGAGATCGCTAAATTAGAAGTTACTGGTGAATCAGGTGCTGGCTTAGTTAAAGTCACTATTAATGGTACTCATAGTTGTAAGCGCGTTGAAATTGATCCATCGCTTATGGCTGATGATGATAAAGAGATGTTAGAAGATCTTATTGCTGCGGCTTATAATGATGCTGCTCGCCGTTTAGATGGAGCACAAAAGGAAAGAATGGCTCAGGTTACTGGCGGCATGCAATTACCACCTGGTTTTAAAATGCCGTTTTAAGTTAACGCATTAATTCGGTGAGTTAAACTTTTTACATTGCCGACTTTGAGTATCAAATCGGCAATATTGTTTTTGTTATTGCCTGTCTATTTATACAGTTTTTCTTTATTATTTTTTTGCTATCGGGTAAACTACACCTTATTATTTGCTTATTTGTTATGCTTTATTATTAAGGATATATTGTGATTGGTCGTTTACGTGGTACCATTATTGAAAAGCAACCTCCTAAAGTCCTGATAGAAGTTGGTGGCATCGGTTACGATGTGTTTATGCCGATGACCTGTTTTTATGAATTACCCGAAAATGGACGAGAGGTCATTGTGTTAACACATTTTTCCGTGCGTGAAGATGCCCAAATCCTGTATGGTTTTAATCAAGAACAAGAGCGTGAGTTGTTTCGAGAACTTATTAAAGTTAATGGAGTTGGTCCTAAGCTGGCGTTAGCCATTCTATCGGGCATGTCAGCAGCACAATTTATTAGTGCTGTTGAACAAGGTGAAATTAAAACACTAGTTAAATTGCCTGGAGTAGGTAATAAAACTGCACAACGATTAATTGTTGAGATGAAAGATCGCCTTAAACATTTTGGTGAGCAATCATCAAATGTTAGCTTGGTTTCTGATTTAGATAGTGTTCAAAAATCAGCTAACCAAATTGAAAGTGAGGCTGTTTCAGCTTTAATTGCATTAGGTTATAAACCACAAGAAGCCAGCCGTATTATTAATAAAGTAATTAATCCTGATATGAATTGCGAAACGCTGATTCGTGAAGCCTTAAAATCGGCATTGTAAATAGAGATTTATTATGATTGAAGCGGATCGTTTGATTGCACCACAAGCGCAAAAAGAAGAAGAATCATTAGATCGTGCAATTCGTCCAAAATATTTAGACGAATACATTGGTCAACCGCAAGTTCGTGAGCAAATGAAGATATTTATTCAAGCCGCTAAACAGCGCAGTGATGCACTTGATCATGTGCTTATTTTTGGTCCTCCAGGGCTTGGAAAAACTACATTGGCTAATATTGTCGCAAACGAAATGAATGTTAATTTACGCACTACATCAGGCCCTGTTTTAGAAAAAGCTGGCGACTTAGCCGCTATGCTGACAAATCTAGAACCAAATGATGTGCTGTTTATTGATGAGATTCATCGGCTCTCACCTGTGGTTGAAGAAATTTTATATCCAGCCATGGAAGATTATCAATTAGATATTATGATTGGTGAAGGACCTGCAGCACGTTCAATCAAAATTGATCTTCCCCCCTTTACATTAGTTGGTGCAACAACCCGTGCAGGATCGTTAACTTCGCCATTGCGAGATCGTTTTGGTATTGTGCAACGGCTTGAGTTTTATCGGGTTGAGGATTTGGAATATATTGTTAGCCGTAGCGCTAAATTTTTGGGCATGGATCTGTCAGACGAAGGTGCGCATTTAATTGCCCAACGTTCACGCGGTACCCCCCGAATTGCAAATCGACTTTTGCGCCGAGTGCGCGATTATGCCGATGTAAAATCAAAAGGTGTTATCGACAAAAAAATTGCTATTCAAGCGCTAGATATGCTTGATGTTGATAATGAAGGTTTTGATTATATGGATCGCAAATTATTACTGGCCATTATAGAAAAATTTATGGGTGGCCCTGTTGGTTTAGATAACATTGCCGCGGCAATTGGTGAAGAGCGTGAAACGATCGAAGATGTACTTGAACCTTTTTTAATTCAGCAAGGTTATATTCAAAGAACGCCACGTGGTAGAATTGCAACACCACATGCTTATCGTCATTTTGGGATAATTCAGGATAATTGAACAGTTAAAATTATACATAGTTTATGTCAACAAAAAGCGTGGCTATTTGCTTAGCCACGCTTTTTTATTAATCAAGTTTAATTCTATTTGGAATTTAACCGAGCTCTTTTTCAGTAAACATGCCACTAAATAAGTCAGTACTTAAGTAGCGTTCACCAGAAGAAGGTAAAATGACTACAATAGTTTTATTAGTATTTTCTGGTAATTTTGCTAATCGATCGGCAGCATAAACGGCGGCACCAGATGAAATTCCTGCTAAAATACCTTCTTTTTCCATCAAATTACGGGCTGTTTTGATCGCTTCTTCATTTGATACTTTTTCCACCACATCAATTAAACTTAAATCAAGATTTGCAGGAATAAAACCAGCTCCAATACCTTGAATTTTGTGAGGTCCCGGCTTAATTGGTTCACCTGCTAGTGCTTGACTGATTACTGGTGAGTTGGTTGGCTCAATGGCAACAGCAGTTATATTTTTACCCTGCGTTTTTTTGATATAACGTGTTACACCTGTAAATGTACCACCCGTTCCTACTCCAGCAATAAAAATATCGACTTTACCATCGGTATCTTGCCAAATTTCAGGACCCGTTGTTTTTTCGTGAATTTCTGGATTAGCAGGATTACTAAATTGTTGTAGCATCAAGTTCTTTTTAGGATCCCTTGCCACCATTTCCTCTGCTTTTTCGATTGCGCCTTTCATACCTTTAGCAGCTTCAGTTAATACTAAGTTAGCTCCTAAGGCTTTTAGTAGTTTTCTGCGTTCAATACTCATGCTTTCAGGCATGGTTAACGTTAGTTTATAGCCTCGAGCAGCGGCTACAGATGCAAGTGCAATCCCAGTATTACCACTTGTTGGTTCAATTAATTCAACATGAGTAGTTAATAAACCACGCTTTTCAGCATCCCAAATCATGTTCGAGGCAATGCGGCATTTGACGCTAAAACTTGGATTGCGAGACTCAACTTTGGCTAAAATATTACCGTTACCAAAATGGTTTAATCTGACTAATGGTGTATACCCAATAGTTTGTGAATTATCATCAAAAATCTTACTCATAATAAATTCCTTATTTAGTTTCAATTAGCTCAAGAGAAACTCTCTCTAATTACTTAATCATATTTATCATTATAAATACTACCTAAAAAGATGGTACTAATTAATTATTATAATGATATTCATTTGGGCTATAAGGTAATCTTTGTTTGTAGGAGTTTTTTATAAATGTTAGTAATCGCCAAGATTCAAAAATTGAATTTTTTGTTAAAAAATATGTTATCAATAAATATATGATTTTAAATCAACAAATTCTTTAGTATTTGGATTGACTACACTAACTAGTACCAGTTTTACAAGGTCGTTGTTATCATAAACTAAAAATAAATTAATAAAACAAATATAAATTACCACAGGTTAGGTAATTTTTTACGATGTTTATTTTGACTATTTTTCTCATATCAGTAATAGGAGGTATTGTTAGGGATTAATACAGCTGAATTCTAATTGAATAGACAATAATATGGTACGCCCGGGTGGACTCGAACCACTGACCCCCACCATGTCAAGGTGATGCTCTAACCAACTGAGCTACGGGCGTATATTTGAAACAAGCAAATATTAACTGTCAAATCGGTTTGTATCAAGTAAAAAAATAAAAAAATAGCTGTTTTTTTAGTCTATTGAACTAAACTTATTATAAAATAAATGTAATATGTAATAAATTCTAAAAATTACAATAGATATTACTTAATGTTACCGTTTAAAAAACATTTTATTTTTCGGATTGAATTACCGGTTTTCAAAAATTGATGGTGGTTTGTTTACTTTAATTTAGCTATACTCGCTAGCCCAAGTTGGGTTTTATATGTTTAGGTTAGTATGTCAATAAAAGATCATATTGAAGATGTTTTACAAAATGTTTTTGGTTACAAGTCGTTTCGAAATCAACAAAGAGAAATTATTGAATCTATTATTGATGGTCGTGATACTTTAACAATTATTCCAACTGGGGGCGGAAAATCTTTATGTTATCAAATTCCCGCAGTTTTATTACCGGGAACAGCAATAGTTGTTTCACCCTTAATTTCTTTGATGAAAGATCAGGTCGATCAATTATTAGCTAACGGTATTGCTGCTGCCTATCTTAATGCCTCACAATCACCTACAGAGCAACAAAAAGTTATCAAACAATATTTGGGTCATTCAATAAAATTATTATACGTTTCTCCTGAAAGATTGGGTGTTTACTCTTTTTCTTCATTAATTGATGAGTATCCTCCTTCATTAATAGCTATTGATGAGGCGCATTGCATCTCTCAATGGGGGCATGATTTTAGACCTGATTATAGGCAATTAGGACAACTTTCTATTCGTTTCCCTAAAGTCCCTATTGTTGCATTGACTGCAACAGCAGACAAAATGACACAAACAGATATTATTCATCAACTTAATTTGGTTAACCCATTGGTTGTAGTAAGAAGCTTTGATCGGTCTAATATTCGTTATACAGTTGTTGAAAAATTTAATCAACTTGAACAAGTTGTTTCTTTTATTGAGACGCAAAAAGGCAATAGTGGAATTATTTATTGTTCAAGCCGATCTAGAGTTGAAGATATGACAACTAGGCTTGCTTCACGTGGATTTTCTGTTAAGGCTTATCATGCTGGGTTGACTAATAATGAACGTCAACAGGCCCAAGAAGATTTTATAAAAGATAATGTGCAAATTATTGTAGCTACTGTTGCATTTGGTATGGGAATTAACAAACCTAATGTGCGTTTTGTTGTTCATGCTGATAGCCCAAGAACGATTGAATCTTATTATCAAGAAACAGGCCGTGCAGGTCGTGATGGTGTACCAGCTGAAGCTCTATTATTATTTAATAGTAAAGATCTTAATTGGTATCAGCAACAAGTTATTAAAAAAGGGAATGGTCAAAATCAAGATATAGAATTACAAAAGATCAATGCAATGGAGGCTTTTGCACAAAGTTTGACTTGTCGGCGCATTGTGTTGCTTAATTATTTTGGTGAAGAGATGACTGAACCATGTAATAACTGCGATGTTTGTTTATATCCTCCAGAGCTTTATAACGGTTTAATTGATGCACAAAAAGTTTTATCTTGTGTTTATCGTGTAGAACAGCATTATGGTGCTCAATATATTATTGACGTGTTACGTGGTTCTGGGCGATCTCAAATTAAAGAAAATGGTCATGATAAGTTATCGGTTTATGGCATTGGCAAGCAGCATTCATCAGATTATTGGCTAAGTGTTATTAGACAGCTAGTTTATTTGGGGTATTTAAGTCAAAATATATCTGCTTTTACTACGCTTCAGTTAACACAAAAAGCGCGTTTAATACTTAGAGGTGAAATATCATTATCATTAGCTAAACCACGTTTAGAAATTGTTAAGAAAAGCAGAATTAATCGCTATGCAAGAGCGATTAATTTAACAACAATTCTATCTTACGAAGAACGTATTTTATTTAATAATCTAAAAAGATTACGCAAAAGTATTGCCGATGCTGAAGATATTCCGCCCTATATTGTTTTTAGTGATGCAACATTGCTTGAGATGGTTCAGACTAAACCTGAAAGTAAAAAACAGTTAATTAACGTTACTGGTGTGGGTAAAATTAAGTTGCAAAAATATGGTAATTTGTTTTTAGATGAAATAAATGAATTTATGATAAAAAATATATAACAATTTTATACTGAAAAATACTTCTTGAGCTTTTACCTCGTTTGGTTCTAGTAATTTTCAAAAGATACCAAATGGCTACATTTCATGTGTTGTTTCCTTCTTGCTGTATCTAATTAATAAATAATCTACTGTTTTTTTTAATTTTATAATTCCTAGATTACACCATGAAGTGCAATTCTTCTTAGCTCCTTAGAATAAAAATCGGCAGGGCTTTTAAACTTATGCCGTTTTCTTGGGCGTGTGTTCAATAGATATTGTATTTTCTTTATCTGTTTGTCGTCAACTAATGAAATGGCCGCTGACTTAGGTATAAACTGACGTATTAAGCCATTGGTGTTTTCATTTGTGCCTCTTTGCCAGCTTTTATAAGGCTCCGCAAAGTACACGGTAGTATTTAAATAATGCTCAATAGCATGATGA
>NZ_LZHJ01000078.1:0-5041 GCF_001690815.1 Gilliamella sp. GillExp13
TACTCGGTGCCTTACAATGCCTATAGGCTTTGCCTTTTCGCCTTAGATAAGGTTTGAATTGTTCATAGCGCGCTTTATTTTGATAAAGATAGTTATAGATTGATTGGACGCTGACTTTCTTTAAACGTGCAGCAATCTGCTCTGGGCTGTAATAAAGCATGAGGTATTTTTCAACTTGGCGCCATACCGAAGACTCTATTGGCTTACCATTACCGCTGTTTTTTCGCCTTTTCCTAGCTAGGGTTACCGCATCATGTGCTTGATAGGCTTGATTAGGTTTTGAGTTTCTTTTTATCTCTCGACTTATTGTCGAAGGATGTCTATTGAGTAGCTGGGCTATCTCTTTTTTATTCTTTCCGGCTTGTAATAATACGAAAATTTGGTATCTTTCCTTCCTAGAAAGGTGATTATAATACATAGCAATCTCCAAACTGTGGTGGTGCGAAGGTGCTAGTATAAATCACCTTTCTACTTTCTTCACTCCACCGTGTTTAAAATTGCACTTCATGTTTGAATCCAGGATATTAGCAAAAAATTAAACAATAAAAATTAGTTTAATTTTCGGTTTCTTTTCATTAGACTGATTGTCAGTTATTAAATAAAAAAGGAATAGGGAATGAATTGGTTTATTGATTGTATTACAATAAATTATGCAAATTTTAATGGACGAGCTTGCCGTGAAGAATATTGGATGTTCTCTTCGATCTATATTGTTCTAATTATTTTGATGATAATTATTGATAATATGATGAAAAATAACCTCGTTTTAACTTTGAGCTTGACATTGACTTTATTTGTTCCTAATTGCGCAGTTACAGTACGCCGTTTGCATGATGTTGATAAACCGGGTTGGTACTTTTGGACTTCAGCGCCTTATACGCTATTAAAGCTTCTGTGTGCCGATTCAACTCCTGGCCCTAACCAATATGGCGAAAACCCTAAAGGGATGTAGTTTGTTAATTAGCCTAGTCACCAAACTACCGTTATTTTTTGGTAGGTCTACTGTTGCTTTATCGTTAGCAAACAACCAACTTCACTATATCAAGATCGCAAAACTCTTTTGGTACTAATATCCTGTTCACACATTAAGCCAATTTTATGACATTAGTTGGTATAAATAACCACAGAGCGGTAATTTTAAAAATAGATATCCACTTTATAAAAACTGGAAATCAACAAGTCAATGGCAATAAATTTTGATAAAAAATATTTAATTCAATGATAAAAATCAGTTTTATTTTCGATTTTTTTTCATTAAAATAACAAACCCTAAATTACTTTACAAAACTTATCAAAAAAGGATATATATAAGGATGAATTGGTTTATTAGTTGTATTACACAAAATTATGCAAATTTTAATGGGCGAGCTCGCCGTCAAGAATATTGGATGTTTACTCTTTTCAGTTTTCTTTTAAATCTTGCTTTGAGTATTGTTGGAGCGATCCTTATTTCAATTAGTACCTCTTTAGTGTCAGTAACAAATATTATTAGTTTTGTTGCTTGGGCAGCATTATTTCTTCCAAGTTTGGCTGTTGCAGTACGACGTTTACATGATACAGATAGATCTGGTTGGTGGGTATTAATTGTTTTGGTTCCATTGATTGGCGCAATTGTGTTATTGGTTTTCGCATGCATGGACTCAACACCAGGCAGCAACCAATACGGTGAAAACCCTAAAGGGTTATAATTTACTAATAACCTTATCACTAAACGTGATAAGGTTAAATCATTATCAATGTCATCTTCTACCTTATTAAATACTTTCTCCGTTTAAATACTCAACAGGTAAATCAATCACTTTTTTATCAATTTGTTCACCATTAATCCGTTTTAATAACAGCTCCGCTGCAATTTTTCCCATTTCAATTCTTGGTGTCTGTATAGATGCTAGTTTGGGATTCATAAATTGACCAATTTGATGTCCATGAAATCCAACAATCGCTATTTGTTTTGGTACTTCAATTCTCATCCGTTGGCACTCAAGTAATACCCCTAAAGCTAAGTCATCATTAGTACTAAAAATACCATCAACACAAGGAAACTCTTTTAAAATTTGATGCAAAAATCTTGACCCTAATTCATAAGATGATGCTTCTTTAGTCGCTAGCGTTCTAGGTGTTAATCCTGCTTCTTCCATAGCCTTTTCATATCCTTTTTGACGTATAATACTTCGTTGATCTTGTCTTGCACTAAAATAGACAATATTACGGCGACCTTTATCTATCATTTTATCAATCATATTCTTGGTTGCAGTAAAATTATCAAATCCGACAGCCATATCAATACAAGGTGAAACACTGTCCATAATTTCAACCACTGGTACACCAGCCATTTCGATCATCTTTAATGTTGCAGGGGTATGTGTTCTTTCGGTTAAAATCAATCCATCAATATTATATGAAAGCAACGAACGCAAACGAGACTCTTCTTTTTCTGCGCTGTATCCAGTATGGGTAATCATGGTTTGATATCCGCTAGCATCAGTCACCATTTCAATACCTTTTAAAATATCGGCAAAAACTTGATTAGTTAAAGAAGGAAACACAACCCCGATTGCATTACTTTTGGCGTTAGACAGCATATCAGGTGCTTTATTAGGAATATAACCAAGCTCATCAATTGCAGCTGAAATTTGTAATTGAAGTGGTTTAGATACAAGATTGGGATCGCGTAAAAAACGACTCACAGTCATTTTACTAATCCCGATTAGATTTGCAATTTCCTGCAAACTTGTTCGACGTCTTTTATTATTACTCATGTTTGTTTTTCCGCTAGTCTTGGTTGCCAATCTATTGCTTTTTTACCTTGTTGCATAATAAGATCATTCGCTTTGGAAAAGTGCTTACAGCCAAAAAATCCACGATGAGCTGATAACGGTGATGGATGTACCGATGTTAATACATGATGTTTTTGGCGATTAATAAACTGCCCTTTTTTTTGTGCAGGAGATCCCCACAATAAAAAAACCACACCTTCAAGATACTCATCGATTGCCGCTATCACATTATCAGTAAAAGTTTCCCAACCTATTTTTGCATGAGAATGCGCTTGTCCTGCTTCAACAGTCAACACATTATTTAATAGTAATACACCTTGAGCAGCCCAAGAAGCTAAATAGCCATGAGAAGGAATTGTAAAACCATCAATATCGGTTGCTAATTCTTTATAAATATTAACTAACGATGGTGGTGTCTTAACTCCGGGTAAAACAGAAAAAGAAAGACCGTGAGCTTGATTGGGACCATGATAAGGATCTTGCCCCAAAATCACCACCTTGATTTGATCAAATGGTGTAAAACGAAACGCATTAAACACATCATGCTGAGGTGGGTAAATTATCTTACCATTAGCGCGTTCAGTCATTACAAATTGCATTATTTGTTGAAAATAAAGTTTTTGTTTTTCTGCACCAATAACTTCATGCCAAGTCAATTTTGTTGTCATATTTTGATATCACTCATCAATAATGCCAGTGTTTCTGGGCAATAATTAATATATTTCTACATAATAACCTATCACAAAAGAAAATAGAAATTAAAGGTATTACTTATCGAAGCGATAGCTTTTTTTGACTTTTATCAAATTTTTAAAGTGCTATATTAACCATAATTATTTTAGGGCAATAAGGCCCCGTTAGGAGGATTTAAAATGATTACAGGTATCCAAATTACTAAAGCAGACAACTCAGCACTTCTAAACTCTTTCTGGTTATTGGACGACTCTACAAAAGAAGCTCGTTGTGTAGCTGCTAAATCAGTTTATAAAGAAGATCAAATCATTCCTACTGCAGAACTTGGTCAATTCGAATATCGTGAAGTTCCATTAGATGTTGCTCCAACTGTAAAAGTTGAAGGTGGTCAACATTTAAATGTGAACGTTCTTCGTCGTGAAACTTTAGAAGACGCTGTAAAACACCCAGAAAAATACCCACAATTAACAATTCGTGTTTCTGGTTATGCAGTACGTTTTAACTCATTAACAGCAGAACAACAACGTGATGTTATTGCTCGTACGTTTACAACTAAAATTTAAGTGCGACAAGCGCGCACTTATAACACCTAACTATTTGATTTTTAATCAAAAAAGTTAGGTGGACTATTAAGGTGAACAACTTTAATTAGCCACCCTCACAATATCTGAGTAGGGCGTTATACATGTCCGAAAGGATATTGCATAACCTGTATTTAGCAAAGAATATACTTAGTCTGTGAGAGACACCTCTCATAACTAAAGAACAAAAATTCTTTGGACAATTCAATTAATCATATCTGATATTCTGGAAGATTTCAAAAAATTCAATAAGAAATTATTAGAATAGACCAAGGAAACGAAAGAACCATCAGCGTATAGTCTAAGCTAGAATTGACCTATTGTGAAGTTATAGAAGTTATAAGTGCATAAGCTGTTATTATCATTGTTGAAGCACAATTACTTATAAACTGAGTAAAAGGGCGAGTCAACCCGTTATATGACTAACGGTAGCCTAGGGATAGTGCGAGACTGGTAACGGTCTGGTGCGGAGCTTCCCGACAAAGTACCCCCTTGAGGAATAGTAAGGTTAATGTTTACTGTGAGGTAACATTAAGTAATGGCAAGTAGTATGTGTGGTAGCTCAAACTTAATCTGACCGACACATATTACTCATCGGTCTTCATTTTAACAAAATGCGTGTCCGATGAGCAAAATAAATTCTCTAATTGCTTTTCCTTAACCAACCCTCTTGCATCATTCCATGTTTGCCATGGTGTCTTTCCATAACAATACTTTCCCGAGTGTGCTCTTTCTCGATTGTAAAACTCAAGCCATTGCTCAATGTCGTTTTGTATTTCACTCAATTGCGTGTAAATCTTACGTCGAAATAAAATATCATAACATTCTGTTTTTATCGTCTTATGGAATCGCTCACAAATACCTTTAGTTTGTGGACTGTAGGCTTTGGTCTTGGTGTGTTCAATATCTTCTAGATTAAGATAAAGTTCATAAGCATGGCTCTCCTTATGACCGTTATATTCCGTACCTCGGTCTGTAAGAATGCGTAAA
>NZ_LZHJ01000079.1:0-20337 GCF_001690815.1 Gilliamella sp. GillExp13
AGGATATCATTCTCCATTAACAAGCGTTTATTCTCTTTGCGTAGCGCGATAAGTTCGTTATCTTCAGTTCGACGATTATCTTTTGCGATGAATGAGCCGGTAGTTTGGTACTGCATTATCCAATTATCTAATGCTGATTTGGTGAGGTCATACTCTGCGACGATATCCGCACGTTTTTTACCATTTTGATATAGCATGACCATTTGTTTTTTGAACTCGTTAGTAAAGCTACGTTTTGCTCTTCGTGATGAATCGATTGCCATTGTTGTTACCTTCTCTTATTTTTAGTTTATCATAACAATGACCTTATAAAACTGGTACTAATTAGTGTAGCCGATCCATACGATTATTAGCCGTAAAGACAAGCAAGCATTGGTGACATTAGTTGAACGCAAAACAGGGCTAGTATTAATTGGGCGCCTCAATCAACGTACCGCCTCCGAAACGAGAGATATGATAATAAAATTGCTAACGCCGTTTGAAAAAATGGTTAAAAGCATCACCTTTGATAATGGAACCGAATTTAATTATCATCATGCTATTGAGTATTATTTAAACACCACCGTGTACTTTGCGGAGCCTTATAAAAGCTGGCAAAGAGGCACAAATGAAAACACCAATGGCTTAATACGTCAGTTTATACCTAAGTCAGCGGCCATTTCATTAGTTGACGACAAACAGATAAAGAAAATACAATATCTATTGAACACACGCCCAAGAAAACGGCATAAGTTTAAAAGCCCTGCCGATTTTTATTCTAAGGAGTTAAGAAGAATTGCACTTCATGGTGTAATCTAGGTAATCGTTATTGTAAAATAGTTAAATAATTAATGAGCTTTGAATGAATTATTTCATATTCGATATAATGCCTATAAAACTATATTATCAGTATCTTTGTTTTTTTATTGAGCAAATATAAAAGGATTTACCCCACTTTTAGCAAACCCTTCTTCTTCGGTTTTGATATCTAATATCAGCGAAGCAATATCATCCGCAATGACTTCAATATGAGGATCTTTATCTTGATCAAATATTTTTAAATAGCTATGGCAAGCATCACAACACTCGGTTTTAATTGCAGCGAGTTCTTTTTCTAAAGAGAGGTATTGTATGTCTTTCATATTATCGCAGCAGGTACATTTAATTCTAGGTACATACCATTCACTTTCACATAAACTACAATGTAAATAGCGTAATCCGTTGTTACCGCCTAATTGAATAATGCTAGCAGTAGGCATACTATTACAAACTGGACATAACCAGAGTTTATCTGTATTTTCTGCGATAGCTTTACTTTTAATTTGACTAGCCAGTTGGCAATAATAAACAGATAATGATGACCAAATAAATATTGCTTCATTACCATCAACTTTATCAAATTCTCCTTTAAGCAAATGTAATGCTTTATTTTGTAATTCTAAAGCGCCATTTTTTTTAAGCTGTTCAATGACTATAGCGATTTGCTGCGTGGTATCAGAAAATGAGTCGAGTAATGAAGTAAAGTAATCTTGCCAAGTATCTTTAAGAGGTAAATTAGCTAAACTAAGTGGAGGATATTCGCTATTTAATAAACACGATACATCAATATCTATAGGCTTATGTTTAACTAAATTGGCTTGTTGTTCAGCTATAATTGCACAAAAATTCAAATAATCACTAATTGGATTATTGTTTGCAAGAGTTTTTAAACGTTCTGCTCGATGAGTATAAAGTGTTTTAGGTGATGGATAAAATAGTAACGGGATTTGTCTAATAACTGAGTTTATGGCTTGTTGTTCAAGTTGTTCTTGGGGGATAATTTTTATACTCATTATAAATGCTCATTAATTGTGATTTTATTCATCACTGCTTTTTATTTTTACTATTAAAATGTCACCGCTGATAGTTACTATCAGCGGAAAATACCATTATAGATGCAGGCAAGTTACTATGCTGGTTTATGCTTAATATCTGTAGATTCTTCTTCAGATTTAGCCTTTAACTTTAGTTCATTTTGATAGATCTTTTCCATTTCTTCTTCATACCAAGTTGAATGATTTTTTTGTGCCCAAGCACGCGAAACATAGCCAGTTATCATCCCTTTAATGGAACCTTTAACCCAAATTGCCATATAAGCATGACCAATTGCAAGCAGAATTAAGCCAATTGCAGCAAGAGAATGAAGAAATATCGCAATACGGACAACTGGAACAGAAAAATTATCCGCAAAATAACGGCGCCACATGATGAGACCTGTAACAAATAAAACTAAAATTAACCCCATAATGCACCAAAATAAAAACTTTTGTCCTACATTATATTTGCCTATTGGAATGCCTCTTTCTTTGCCCAAAATGACATGTTTAAAGTTTTTAATCCATAAAAGATCATTTTTATTTGGAATATTATGGTGAGCAAGTTTTATAAACATAAACATGAGTAAAACAAAAACAATGCACCCTAAAAATGGATGCAATGCTCTTACTAATTGTGGCGTACCAAGAAATAATCCAAACAGTTTTATAGATGGAAAAAATAAAGATAAGCCAGATAGTGCAGTCAAGATAAACAGACAGACCATACACCAATGACAGAAGCGAACAATAAGTGGTGTTCTTAATATCATGCTTTTCTTATCCATGATGATTCTCCTGTTGTGATGAATTAGAGTCAATTTTCTGTTCTAAAACAGGCAAGCCTAAACGCTTTCGAGCTTGTTTATCTGCTTCTTTTTCTTCTTCAATGTCTTCTTCATCAACTTCAATTGCACCAACGCCCATGTAATGGAACAGCAAACCACTAAAAGTTGCCACAAATGCAGCTGCAGATAATGGTTTCCAAATACCCTTCCAAAATCTGACAATTTCACTAATTTTAGGGTTTTTTGGTAAGCCGTGATACAATTCTGGCTGATCTGCATGATGAAGAACATACATAACATGTGTTCCCCCAACTCCTTGCGGGTCATAAAGACCAGCATGTTCAAAACCACGTTTTTTCAAATCTACAATTCTGTGTTCAGCATGGCGAATCATATCTTGTTTAGTACCAAAGTGTATAGCGCCAGTAGGGCAAGTTTTAACGCAGGCGGGTTCTTGACCCACAGCAACGCGATCGACACATAATGTACATTTATAGGAGTGATTATCTTCTTTACTAATTCGTGGAATATTGAACGGACAACCTGCTACACAGTAGCCACAACCAATACAGTGTTCCGATTGAAAATCAACAATACCATTAGCATATTGAATGATAGCACCTTCTGATGGGCATGCTTTCAAACAACCAGGATCAGAACAGTGCATACAGCCATCTTTACGAATTAACCATTCAAATTTTCCATTTATCTCGACTTCTGAATACCGCATTACAGTCCATGCTTTTGGCTCTAAATCGGCAGGATTATCATAAACACCAACAGTATTGCCAACTTCTGCTCGAAGATCATTCCATTCACTACAAGCAACCTGACATGCTTTACAACCTATACAGGTGGTCACATCAATAAGTTTTGCAACTTCTTGTTGATAGTCCCTAGCTCGTGGCGCTGGAGTTAAAGCATTAGTTGCTGAGCGGCGTATAATATCTTGAGTTTGTAATGACATAATTTATCCTCCCACCTTATGCCGCTGTAGTAACTTTTTCGATATTGACTAAGAATGATTTATATTCTGGTGTTTGTGAATTTGCATCACCTAAATGTGGCGTCAATTCATTAACCAAAAAACCTTTCTTTGTCTGACCTGTGAATCCCCATACTATTGGGATTCCAATGGTTTCGATCTCTTTACCATCAACTGTTAAAGTTGGAAGACGTTTAGTCACAACTGCTTTAGCTTTAATATAACCTCGATGTGAAGTGATTTTAACCATATCACCTAATTTGATTCCTTTTTTGAGGGCAAGATTTTCACTTAACTCAACAAATTGCTCGGGTTGAGTAATTGAAGCTAACCTTGCATGTTGCGTCCAAAAATGGAAATGTTCAGTGATACTATAAGTGGTACCAACATAAGGAAATTCGCTAGCATTCCCTAAGCGAGCCAAATCTTCTTTAAATGCGCGAGCTACAGGGCTGCTGACTTGATTTGGATGCAATGGATTATTACTAATAGGTGTTTCAAACGGTTCATAGTGCTCTGGGAACGGCCCATCGACTAACCGATTTAAACAAAATAACCCACCTAAACCATCATTATTCATGATAAAAGCACCTGCCCCACTACTTGGTGGTAATGTTGCTGTAAAATCAGGTACATCATTGCCTACCCAACTTGAGCCATTCCATTTTACTAAAACTCGTTTAGGATCCCATGGTTTACCATTTTCATCCGTTGAAGCGCGGTTATAAAGTACTCGTCGATTCATCGGCCACGACCATGCCCAACCAGCATGAACACCTTTACCAGATGGATCGCTTGGATCACGCCTTGCCATTTGGTTACCTTGTTCTGTCCAACAACCACAGAATATCCAAATACCCGATGAAGTTGTACCATCTGCTTTTAATTGTGAAAAACCACTTAGTAATTGACCTTTTTTAAGAATAACATTGCCATTTTCGTCGGTTATATCAGCAAGTGCTCGTCCATTATAATCTTTGGCTAATTCCTCAGCCGCTGGGCCTTCTGGCTCCTTATAATCCCAAACTAAGTTTTCAATTGGCTCGTAATAAGCACCACCTTCTTCAGCATACAGCTCTTTTATTCTCAAAAAGATACGCGCAATAATTTCAGGATCATATAAAGCTTCATAAGGCGGTCTTGCTGCTGCCCAGTGCCATTGTAGCCAGCGAGATGAGTTAACTATTGTACCGTTTTCTTCTGCAAAACAGTTTGATGGCAATCTAAATACTTCGGTTTGAATTTTGCTAGAATCTACATCATTAGATTCGCCATGGTTTTTCCAAAACTCAGCTGTTTCTGTTGGCATTGGATCAATGCTCACCAAGAATTTTAAATTAGACAAACCTTCGCGAATACTATTTTTATCGGGAAGTGCAGCAAGTGGGTTAAAGCCCTGACAAATAAAGCCATTGGCTTGACCATCACGCATCATTTTGCTAAATCTTAAAACATCGTAGGTTTTATCCCATTTAGGTAACCAATCAAATCCCCAATCGTTATCTTTAGTCGATTTATCACCGTACATTGATTTCATAAAGCTGACAAAGAATTTTGGATAATTCCCCCAAAAATTCACTTCGCTTGGACCAAGTGGTTTTGGTGTTTTTTCATCTAGGTACTGAGTAAGTGAAACTTGAGAATCTTTTGGTAAATCAAGATAAGCAGGCAGACGATTTGATAATAAACCAACATCAGTTAAGCCTTGAATATTTGAATGTCCACGTAGTGCGTTAATACCTCCGCCCATTACGCCAATATTGCCTAAAATAAGCTGAATCATGGCAGCAGTACGGATAATTTGTGATCCATAAGTATGCTGAGTCCAACCTAATGCATATAAAAATGTGGCTGCTCTATTGTTAGTTTTAGTGCTAGCAAGTGAGCGGCAAACATGCAAAAAACCTTCAATAGGACTTCCCGTTATTTTATTTACCATTTCGGGTGTATAACGTTTGACATGCTGTTTTAATAGATTCCATACACAACGGGGATGACTTAACGTTTTATCCCGAAGAGCATACCCGTTGTCATCCTTTTGATATGCCCAACTTGTCTGATCATACTGTTTGGTATCAGCTTCATAACCACTAAATAGCCCTGTAGCTTCATCAAAATTAAAATCATCACGAACAATTAGGCTTGCATTACTATGAGTAACTAAGTAGTCAAAATTAACTTCGTTATTGCTAATAAGATAATTGATAATACCAAGTAGAAAAGCAATATCAGAACCTGAGCGAATAGGTACATACAAATCAGCCACTGAGGCTGTTCGATGAAAACGAGGGTCAATGGCAATTAGTTCAGCACCATTATTAATTTTTGCTTCTATAGCCCATTTAAAACCAACCGGATGAGCTTCAGCTGCATTTCCCCCCATTACGATAACAACATTAGCATTTTTGATATCATTCCAGTTGTTAGTCATGGCGCCGCGACCAAAAGTAGCCGCTAAGCTAGATACAGAAGGACCATGACAAACTCTAGCTTGGGTTTCAAGGCTTAACATACCTAATGCGCGAGCAACTTTGAACGCTAACCAACCTGTTTCATTACTAGCGGCTGAGGTAACAAGCCAGCCTGTTGTTGTCCAGCGATTGACTGTTGTGCCTTCCGCATTTTTTTCAACAAAATTTTTATCTCGATCAGCTTTCATTAAACGAGCAATACGATCAATGGCTTCATCCCAACTTATTTGTTGCCATTTATCTGAACCAGGGGCACGATATTCAGGATATTTAACTCGTTGTTCACTTTTTACATAATCCAGAACACCTGCACCTTTAGGGCAAAGAGAGCCTCGACTAACAGGATGATCGGGATCTCCTTCTACATGGAAAATAGACGATTCGGCATTTTTAGCCCCATCGCCACGGCTATATAGCAACATACCACAGCCAACAGAGCAGTAAGTACAATTATTTCTAGTTTCTTTTGATTTCAATAACTTATATTGGCGAGTTTGAGCAAGCGCTACATTTGGAGAAAAACCAAGCGTAGCTACCGTTGTTCCAGCCATACCACCAGCACAGATCTTAAAGAACTGCCTACGGTTAAATAGCATATGGACTCCTTAGAAAGCTGACATTACGTTTTAATTTATTATATTGGAAGCAATTAACATCCTTAC
Organism: Gilliamella sp. GillExp13; assembly: GCF_001690815.1. Lineage (NCBI taxonomy): Bacteria > Pseudomonadati > Pseudomonadota > Gammaproteobacteria > Orbales > Orbaceae > Gilliamella > Gilliamella sp. GillExp13. The sequence goes on from NZ_LZHJ01000079.1 coordinate 6,739, forward strand.
TGGTTGTAATGATAATCTTTAATCAAATGGAAATAAAGGGAAAAACAGATATGAATTTATTAATTTTGACATATATCAAAAAATAAAATAATGACAGCTTGATTTATGTTTAATATTGTGAAAAATTATATTAATATAAAAAAGTTTCAGGTAACACTACGTTTAAGTATAAAAATTTATAAGGCAGTTAGACAACTGACCATAAAGCGTCTAACCAAATTAGTGAAAGTTATTTTTTCTTAATGATATAATTGCCATATCTCTTACCAATTGAGAAGAAATTAATTTTTTTATGTATATTCATTACCACCGTTTCTCAAATTACTGCAAATAATACGATTAATTTCTACAATATGGTTATTAACCATTGTTTGATATGGCTAAAAACATAAAGGAGGGTTATCATTAATACAAAAGTTCAGCAGCTCTTGTCTCTTTATTGTTTTTAGGCGCAAAAAACAAACCTTCAAGGATATTTATTTGGATAACATAACCAGAATCACATTAGCAAAACTACTTAGTACTTTTTTTTATTATCCACCAAATAATAAAGTTACTACACCATTAATACAGGCATTATTGCATATTGATGATTTAGTCGAATGGTTAAATCCTTGTATTATTTCTGAACAGTGCAATATATTAGCAAATCACATCGATGACTCTGAGCTTAATTATCAATTTTCGTTACTATTTGAAGGTCAAGGAACAATGCCTGCACCACCATGGGGATCATTTTACCTTGATAAAGAACATTTATTACTAGGCGAATCACAAGAATGCTACCGCCAATTTCTGCAGCAACATGGTTTGACACTCAATACAGGAATGAACGAACCCGAAGATCAATTTGGATTAATGCTAATGGCGTATGCCATGTTGCTTGAAAATAATAACTATACAGCAGCAAAACAGTTAATCAATGAACATTTATTGATCTGGTCTTCAACCTATTTAAAAAGACTAAAGCAAAATGAGATAAGTCCATTTTATCGGGCATTAGCTATGATTGCTGATCAATATTTGCAGATGCTTTAATTGTATTTTCTATTTTTTGAAAAAATAGTTATTTCAGGTAAATGATTATTTTACTTAATGCTGAATTGTAACTTGTCATACTGTAACATTGCAGCTTTTATCTTAATCGGTATAATCCATGCTATGCTTTTTTCAAGGTAAATAATTAATGCTAGCCTATTTACAACTAATGCGATTAGATAGACCTATTGGCTCATTGCTTTTACTCTGGCCTACCCTTTGGGCAATTTGGCTTGCGGGACACCCTTCTATTTACATAACAATTATTTTTATACTTGGCGTATTTGTAATGCGCTCGGCAGGTTGTGTAGTGAATGATTATGCTGATCGTCATTTAGATGCACATGTTGAACGGACTAAAAATCGCCCACTGGCTCGTGGAGCATTGACTGAAAAGAACGCATTATGGACGTTATTTGTATTATTATTTATTGCTCTTTGCTTATTGCTAACTTTAAATAAACTATCATGGTTGATAGGCTGTTTTGCGTTATTAACTGCGCTGATTTATCCTTTTATGAAGCGTTATACCCATTTACCTCAGATCATCTTAGGTATCGCATTTAGTTGGAGCATTCCGATGGTGTATGCAGCAACTATTGAGCAGTTTCCATTAACCTGTTGGTTGCTTTTCTTTGTTAATATTTGTTGGACAATTGCCTATGACACCGAATATGCGATGGTTGATCGCAACGATGATGTAAAAATTGGTATAAAATCCACTGCCATCTTATTTGGACGTTATGATAAATTAATCATTGGATTATTACAGATAGCTTCTGTTATTGGTTTATTATTGATTAGTTTAATCAACCAACTATCGTTGATAGTTTATATTGCTTTATTATTAGTTACAGCATTATTTATTTACCAACAATGGTTGATAAAAGATCGAGAAAGAAACAAATGTTTTAGCGCATTTATGAATAATAATTATGTTGGTTTGATTGTTTTTTTAGGTCTCTTTTCTGTTTAAAAATTAAATCACTACTATATTTACAGATTGACTCAATCGAAAATATAACTTAATCATATCTGTGTTTATTTTAATCCTTTTATTTTATAAAAAGCGAACACAGCATAGTATCAAATAAAAAATAATAAATAGTCAAAATATAAACAATGATTTTTTTCTTATTTCATAAGTTTAAGTTATAAAAAAAAAACTTACTTTTTTAAAAAGTAAGGTTTAGGAAGTTAACACTAATTAAAAAATTATAAATGAAAAAATTATGCTTCAATAGCAACTCTTAACTTTTTCATTGCATTTTTTTCAAGCTGTCGGATACGCTCTGCTGAAACACTATATTTATCGGCTAAGACCTGTAAAGTTGATTTGCTTTCATCAGAATCTAACCAACGTGCTTTAATAATATCTTGGCTACGTTCATCTAATTTTAATAATGCATCATGTAGCCTATCTGTCGCATCATTTTCCCAATTATCATTTTCAATTGATTTTGAGAAATCAGAATTGCTATCTTCTAAGTAAAGTGCTGGTGCAATAATTGAATTATCATCGTCATCACTATCTATATCAAATGACATATCTTGTGCCGACATACGTGATTCCATTTCAAGTACATCTTTACGACTTACACCTAATTCATCTGCTACCATATCCACTTCTGCATTACTGAACCAACCTAAACGTTGTTTAGTTTTTCTTAGATTAAAAAATAGCTTTCTTTGCGCCTTTGTTGTTGCAACTTTAACAATACGCCAATTTTTTAATACATATTCATGGATCTCAGCTTTTATCCAATGCACAGCAAATGAGACCAAACGAACACCCATTTCAGGATTGAAACGGCGTACTGCTTTCATCAAGCCAATATTACCTTCTTGAATTAAGTCAGCTTGTGGTAAACCATAACCCGAATAACCACGGGCAATATGCGCTACAAATCGTAAATGAGATAAAATTAACTGGCGAGCAGCATCTACATCATCGTGATAATAGAGTTTTTCACCTAATGATTTTTCTTCTTCTGCAGTTAACATTGGATAGGTGTTAATCATGCGAAGGTATGATTCTATATTTCCTTGTGGGATTAAAGCACCTACTTGCATTTTTAAATCAGTACTCATTTAATTCCCCCTTAAATAATAAATTTCGTTACATTAAATATGCAACAATAAAAACGTTAAACTAGCGTTTATTACAATGTTAGACCAATGAATTATAAATTAGTTCACTATTTTAACTAAAATACTTAAAATATTTTACTTAATATTAGCCTTTTATTAAATTGATATATATCTTGGCAATTTATAGCAAAATAGCTAGACAATTTGTGCTATTTTTAAGTATTTCTTAGTCGCAATCAACGATGAAAGCCACCCAATACTAGCTGTTATAAGGACAATCAATAAACTCTCATCCCATAATAGCCCTTCAATATGAATTATTGTTCCAAATGTATCAGAAACATTCAACATAATTAACTCTATTTGATAAATAAATATTTCCGATAACACTAACGCTATAATAGCGCTAATAAAACTAATAAACATTCCACTATAAAGAAAAGGACGCAAAATAAATCCTTCTGTTGCCCCAATTAATTGCATAACCATAATCGTCTGTTTTCTAGAGAATATATTTAAACGGATGCTATTACCAATCACAAGAGATACAGCTATAATCATAAATATAGAAATAATCCATACGATAGATTTAACCATATCAGTTAGTGCTGTTAAACGAGTAAACCAACTATCATCTAATTTTATATCATCAATACCATCAATGGTAAGCAATTCTTTTTGTAATCGATGTAACACAGCTGTCTTTTTTGCCTCATCTTTAGGAATAACAATTGCTACTGCAGGTAATGGATTTTCATCTAGCAAATCGAGTGCATCACTAAACCCAGACCACGTTTCGAATTCTTCTTTTGTTTCATCTTTGGAAAGATATTCAACCTGATCAACTTCATCATAAAATTTAATTTTAGCAATCAATTCAGTTGTTTGTTCTGATGTTAATTCTTTATTGATATAAACAGTCAAACTGGGAGTTGGATTCCATTGCTGTGCAGTTTGACTAGCGTTTTTCCAAAGTAAATAGCTGATAGTTGGTATAGTAATTGAAATAGCAATAACAAAAATGGTCAGTAATGAAGCAATAATATGCTGAGAAAAGTCATTAAACGTGTTACGCCATGCATAACCGATTTGTCTTATCCAGCGAGAGAAAAAGCTATTTTCATTCTTCTTCGATTTACTAGGTTTGATATTAGTTAAGCTCATTAATTTTTAATCTCTAAACGTCCCTGATTTAAATGCAATATTCGATGGTGCTTGCGCCGTATCAGTCCCATATTATGCGTTGCCATCAAAATCGTTACACCAGCTTGATTAAATTCTTCAAAAAGCTTTAAGATATCTTTTGATAGTTTATCATCTAAATTACCTGTGGGTTCATCAGCAAGCAAAACACTAGGACGATTAACAATAGCACGAGCGATACCTACTCGCTGCTGTTCACCACCAGATAACTGTATTGGATAAAATTCCATCTTATTAAGTAATCCAACTTTATCCAGTGAAGCGGAAACTCTTCTTTTAATTTCTTCAGCTGGTTTACCTAAAATAATTAATGGAATAGCTACATTATCATAAACAGTGTGATCCATCAGTAATTGGTGATCTTGAAAAATCATACCAATTGTGCGACGTAGAAATGGCATCTCTTGGCGTCTTAAACTTGAAACATCAACACCATTTAACAACACTTTGCCATCATTTGCTCTTTCTAACCCACAAATTAATCGCATTAGCGTACTTTTACCAGCCCCTGAGTGTCCAGTTAAAAAAGCCATTTCACCAGGTAATAAAGTGAAGCTAATATTTTGTAGTGCTGGTTTACCGCCAGAATACACTTTACTTACGCGCTGAAATTGAATCATGACACTCTCTAACCATCTGTTTCATCAAACAAAGCATTGATAAAATCATCAGCAACAAAAGGTCTTAAATCTTCAATTTTCTCCCCGACACCAATATAACGAATAGGAATATTAAACTGATCGGCAATACTAAAGATAATTCCCCCTTTTGCAGTACCATCTAATTTAGTTAATGTCATCCCAGTGACACCAACAGCCTCATTAAATAGTTTGGTTTGGCTAACCGCATTTTGACCAGTACCAGCATCAATAGTCAACATAATTTCATGGGGTGCTGTTTCATCGTGTTTTTTAATTACGCGTACTATTTTTTTTAACTCATCCATTAAATGAGATTTATTTTGTAAGCGCCCTGCAGTATCGGCTATTAATATATCTATTTTTTTTGCTTTTGCTGCTTGTATTGCATCATAAATGACAGAAGCAGAATCTGCATTAGTATGCTGAGCAATAACAGGGATATTATTCCGTTCTCCCCAGACTTGTAACTGCTCAACAGCCGCTGCTCGAAAGGTATCACCCGCCGCAAGCATAACTGATTTGCCTTGTTGTTGAAATTGACGAGCCAATTTGCCAATTGTTGTTGTTTTTCCGACACCATTAACGCCAACCATCAATATTACAAATGGTTTATGGCTTTCTATATCAAGGGGCTTATCGACTCCATCTAAAATAGATTTCATTTCCTGTTTTAAAAGATCATGTAATGCATCAGCATCTTTTAGCTCTTTTCTTGATGCTTGTTTAGTTAAGGAATCAATAATTTTTTGGGTTGTGTCAAAACCTACATCAGCAATAAGTAACTGCTCTTCTAATTCTTCAAATAAAGCATCATCGATCCTTTTCCCTTTAAATAAACTAAGAAAACCTGAACCAATATTTTGTTTAGTCTTAAAAAGACCTTTTTTTAAACGAGAGAAAAACCCTTCTTTTTTTTGTTCAACCATAAATAATTATCCCATAACATTTTCTAAGATCATTTTATCTTATTTTAGAATAAAGCCCAATGTATTCAATAAAAGAGACCATTCTTGTTCTTTTGTCAGATTTTTTTTCTAATTATAAAATGTAGAAAAACACCAGGTTGTTTACACTTCAAATTAAAATAATCCTATAAAAACTCATAAAGTATTTTCCTCGCAATTATTTTATGCGGTTTAGCCATATTATAATAGTTAATAAATCACGTAAAAATTTGTTTTTTATTTTTGGGTTGCTAAATGTTTATTGACGATGCCACATCTTCATTTAAGTACGTATCACTCTTTTTGCTTTTCCACTTATTTGTGGATAGGTAGGTTTGATCAATTTTACTTTTTTTATTCATGTTTATTACAGTAGTTCCTCAAATTACAATAAACAACACGAAGAATTTCTATAAATTAGTTTAAAATTTAAAATTTCATAATTATTACAATTTATTAATAATAATTATCAATATCATTTTCGTTATTACGATAAAATGTTAAAATTACAATAAGAAAATAAAGGGTGAAAAACATTGTTAAAATTGATGAAAATTAAATATTTAGTTATAGCTACCATCTTCTTTACAATTATTTATATTGTATGTTTAATCATATCTCATTCAGAGCCTACAGCTAATTATATTACATCACAGGTTACCAAAGGTAATATTGAAAAAACCGTACTAGCCGATGGAACAATTAGTGCTTTTAAGCAAGTTAGTGTTGGTGCGCAGGTTTCTGGGCAAATTAAAAAACTCTATGTTGAGTTGGGCGATGAAGTTAAACAAGGCGATATGATTGCTGAGATTGACGATCTTAAACAAAGCAATGATTTAAAACAATCTGAAGCGTCACTTAATAGTTTAGAGGCACAGCGTAAGGCCAAAAAAGCCAGATTGATTAATTATCAATTAACTTATGACCGTCAACGAAAACTAGTCAATAAAGGGGCTGGTGCTCAATCCGACCTAGATGCAGCAAAAGCCGAACTCGATGTAATCAAAGCTGATATTGCAGCACTTGATGCTGATATCGTTAAAGCACAAATTGCAGTCGATACCGCCAAAGTTAATTTGGGATATACTAAAATTCGCTCCCCTATCGATGGAGTGATTGTTGCCATTCCAGTCAATGAAGGACAAACTGTTAACTCTGTTCAAAGTGCACCAACCATTGTTAAAGTAGCGCAACTTGATAAAATGACCATTGAAGCGCAAATTTCTGAAGCTGATGTGATCAATGTAAAAAAAGGAATGCCTGTTTATTTTACCATTTTAGGCCAACCGAATAGACGTTTTGATGGTTTAACACTAAGGGCTATAGAGCCTGCACCTGACTCAATTAATACCGAAACAACCTTGTCAAGTTCATCATCAACAACAAAAAGCGCAATTTATTATAATGGATTATTTGATGTAGATAATCCCGACCATGTATTAAGAATTTCAATGACAGCGCAAGTTTATATTGTCTTGTCTGAAGCAAAAGATGTACTAACCATTCCATCTCAAGCAATTCAAAAAAAATTGGGCAATAATAAAGCCATTATTTACCTGTTAGATAAACATAATGAGATCGAAGAACACGAAGTTACTTTGGGTATCGATAATAATATCAATGTTGAGATAAAATCGGGGATTAAAGAGGGTGATATGGTTGTGGTCAGTAGTACTAATGGCGCTTCACTAGGTGGTAATAATGCAAGAACCCCAAGGATTCGATTCTAATATGGTCAATAATATACCTCTTATTAAGCTTGAGAATATTGTTCGTGAATTTCCAGCAGGCGATACAACTATACAGGTTCTTAAAAGCATAAATCTAACAATTAATGCTGGTGAAATGGTAGCGATTATTGGCGCATCAGGATCGGGTAAATCCACTTTGATGAATATTTTAGGCTGTTTAGATAAACCGACCTCAGGCACTTATTCTATTGGAGGACGCACAACAAGTGAATTGTCACCTGATGAGTTAGCTCAATTACGCCGAGAGCATTTTGGTTTTATCTTTCAACGTTACCATTTATTAAATGCACTAACCGCACAAGGCAATGTAGAAATCCCTGCTATTTATGCTGGTGTTACCAATGAACAACGTCAAAAAAGAGCGAGCGAAATTTTAACACGTTTAGGACTTGCCGAGAAAATCCACAATAAACCTAACCAGTTATCTGGAGGGCAACAACAGCGAGTCAGTATTGCCAGAGCTTTAATTAACGGTGGACAAATCATTTTAGCTGATGAACCAACGGGAGCACTCGACCGTAAAAGCGGTTTAGAAGTAATGGCTATATTACAAGAATTACATCAACAAGGTCACACAGTTATTATTGTTACCCACGATTCAAATATTGCCCAAAGTGCCCAAAGGATTGTTGAAATTAGTGACGGTAATATTATTTCTGATTCTATTAACCCTAATTATCAATCTAAACAAAATGATAATCGACAAGTTAAGCAAATCGAAGCAACCAGAACCCAAGATAATCTACTGGCAAAATATTACCGTTTTCGAGATGCTTTTAAAATGGCTATGCTATCAATGCTTTCGCAACGATTACGGACCTTTTTAACCATGTTAGGCATAATTATTGGTATTGCCTCGGTAGTCTCTGTTGTTGCATTAGGACAAGGTACAAAGCAGAAAATTTTATCTAACATTAACTCGTTAGGGACTAGCACGTTAGAAATCTATGCAGGATCGGGATTTGGTGATCGTAATGCGGATAAAATTACTACATTACGCTCATCAGACGCAGATTTTTTGGCGCAACAAAACTTTGTCCACAGTACGACTCCTAACCTTGCAACCAGTGTTTATTTCCGAATTAATAATTTAGCAGTAACTGGAACAGTAAATGGTGTAGGGGAGCAATTTTTTGCGGTTCGTGGTTACACTATTTCTCAAGGAAAATCTTTTGATGAAGCAAGTATTATTGCCTCGGCACAAGATGCAGTGATTGATGACAATACTGTTAAACGGTTATTTGCAAATCAAAACCCAATTGGAAAAATTTTAATGGTTGGACAGTTACCAGTAAGAATAATTGGTGTTGCAACTAAACAACAGCAAGGATTTGGTAGCAATGAAAGCCTGAATGTTTGGTTACCTTATACTACCGTGATTAACCGCATGGTAGGTCAAACTTCGTTAAAAAGCATTACAGTACGTGTTAAAGATAATGTTAATTTATCTGTTGCTGAACAAGCTATTAATCGAATTATGTTACAACGACATGGTACAAAAGATTTTTTCATCTTTAATTCCGATAATATACGAGAAACAATCAACTCATCCGCTTGGGTAATGACGTTATTAGTTTCGGCTATTGCGCTGATTTCACTCGTTGTTGGCGGTATTGGTGTGATGAATATCATGTTAGTATCAGTCACAGAAAGAACTCGAGAAATTGGCGTACGAATGGCCGTTGGTGCTCGGTCAAGCGACATATTACAGCAATTTTTAATTGAAGCTGTATTAGTATGTTTAATTGGCGGAACAATAGGTATTGTACTCTCGTTTGCCATTGGCTTTATTTTTAATTCTGTTGTTACATCATTTGCAATGAATTTCTCGGCAATAGCTATTATAGCGGCATTTAGTTTCTCAAGTATAATTGGTATTATTTTTGGTTATTTCCCTGCTAGACGGGCAGCTAAACTCGATCCAATTTATGCTTTAGAACGAGAATAGCAATTTTACTATAATAAAAAATCCCATTGTACAAAATGATACAATGGGACTTAAAACGTCAAAAATAAGTGATTAACTTATGTTGTTTTTAAACTTGTTAACCATTTATTTTTTATCAGAATGCGCTTTTTCTTCTATTTTTGCATTAGGATCTAACCCTGCAACAAATGCAGTAACTCTTGCATAATCATTAATAAATGCATCATCACTAGTTACATTAAGTTGATTTGCTATGATAAAAAACTTACGATTAACAATAACCGTAGGGATTGAATCTGGTTTCATCTCTTTAATCGCATCTGCTTGTTGTACCATAAATGATTTAACCAAAAAGCTATCTTTTGTTTTATCATACACTTCATTACTAACACCTAATTTTTCAAAAACAGCTTTAATGTCATCTGCTGTTTTTATCGTTTTATCTTTTTGAACCGCATTATAAAGTGCATCTGAAGCTTTATCTTCTATACCTAGAACATTAGCCACAGCCCATGCTTGCGCAAGATCTTTAGCTAATGGTCCAAAATCTTCTAAATGGTAGCGTTTGAATTTAACACCTTCTGGTAAAGCCTTGCTAATAGTTTGAGGACCTTGATTTTGAATTTCAAATCTAAAACAGCTTGGGCAATTAAACGAAAAGAACTCAATAACTTCTTTATCTGGCGATGGATTAGTTGGTAGCGCGGCATATTGTTTACCTAATTCAATCGGCTCAAATGCATTCGCTGAGGTGTCGGCCTTAGTAATAGTTGGGCTTTCATTTGCAAAACAGTTTACAGAAAAAAGCAAAATACTAATTGCGATAAGTGTTTTTTTCATTTTAATGATTCTCCTTATTCTTTTATAATCCCACGAGCTTTTAACAATGCGGTTTTAAAATCTTCTTCATAATCTTTTTTTAGACCCGGAATAACATCATTCTTATCCGAACCTCGCATTTTTAAATGATAAATTAAAACTTCATCACTCAAATCTTTTAATTCACCTTCAAAACCAGCCTCTTGACCTAATTTAGCTAAAAATTGTAATAAATTAAGATCAGAATCCCCTTCCCATGCGGGTTGCAATAATTCCATTACTTCATCAATACGATGACATTTCATAATTGTTACCTTTAGTAAATCTTCAAATTTTTCGAAGATAATGATAATTAAGCAATCATTAAAAATGATACGCTACAACTTGCAATAACATTACTATATAGTAATGTTATTTTGTTTTTTCGCAACGTAAAAAAGAAATAATTTATGGAAAAACCCTCTATTACTGCAATCATTCTAGCTGGAGGTAAAAGTACCCGTATGAATGGCAACGACAAAGGACTATTATTATTACATCAAAAACCACTTTATCAACATGTCATTGATTGCATCAAACCTCACGTTGATGCAATCATGATTAATTGCAATCGTCACACAGAACAATACCAAAAAGCAGGTTATCCTATATTTAGTGATGACCTAGCAGGATTTTGTGGACCATTATCGGGGATTTACAGTGGTTTATTACGCAGCAAAACCGATTGGAACTTATTTGTCAGTTGTGACACGCCTTTTTTGCCGGATGATTTAATTGACCGCTTAGCTGTTTATACGGCAAATAACAGTGCTATTTATCCATATGATGGACAATATCACCATCCAACCATTCTACTTATTCATAAAACAGTTACTCAACAACTAAAAATCTATTTAGAGCAAGGCGAACGCAAGCTGATGCTGTTTTTAGAACAAATCAGTGCTAAATCGGTTGATTTTAGCGATAAAGCAGTTTGTTTTAGCAATATCAACACGCTAGAGGTGCTTAATTCATTTAATCAGAAAGAAGATAAATAATCATTTATTTTCATAAAAAATAGGGTGTTAGCTTTAGGACTTTTTGATTTTTGCGGAATAATTAATATTGCTAATAACATCTAAAACACAAACACACCCAACAGCCCTGTTTGGCGTGCTAGCTTTATTTCGTTATCGGTATATTTTGATGCTGTGATAAGGCAAGCATATTAGCATTGTGGTGCTATAAGCGTGTTTTTGCTCTAAAAACGTTCAGGTAGACTATTGATTTTATTAAATTTTTTATTTTTAAATGAAATCAAACACTTATAGGCTAGTTTTTTATTACATTGAATTTGGCTTTTTAATAAAAGCGCTTTTGTTATTTGATAATAGCTATTAATAACAGCTTGTTAATAACAGTCAGTTAATAGCAAAAGCGCAAGCTTGAAAATTGTATCGGTCGAAGCATTGTTTTGACTTTCAGTCATTAAAGCGCTAGGTTCACAGACTTTGCCTGCTCAGCGCCCCAACTTACGCGGGGGCTTTATTCTTTGTTATATTATCCTCTCAGGCACCGTAACCCCCTTCCGCGCCCTAAGGATTAAGAACTAAACGCTAAAAGCTAAGGTGCGGTGCAAAGGCCATAGCGCCAGTCTCTGACACTGGCACTGTCGCTTCTCACGTAGCCGTCGGACGCGTCGACAAGGAACTGGCTGCTACCTGTTGCGTCGCTCGTCCAGTGGGCGTACTGGGAGAAGCCCGCATCGTAGTGGTACATGTAGCCCCACTCCGAGAAAAAACCTGCCCCTATGTGACGCATGTAATTATTACCTGATGAACTAGGTGTGGCGCCTAATGCGCCTTGACACGAACTTCCTGAATTCCAACCAGAACAAACTGCATTGGTTAAATCCCTTACCCGTGGCATGCGATAACCCAAACTATTACACCATGCTAACTGGTCACTATAAATGCTCCATTCGCTCCCCCGATTGACGAACCACTGCCTTAATACAAATCCATAACGAACCTCATTACCTCGACTATCCCTACCAACCAACTCAAATGTCTGCGGCAAAGATGGCACGGTAATTTGACTAGGACTAGGATTCTTCCGCTGGCTTCTTGCCTCTGGACCATGCAACGTTACCCGTGTTACATATTTTGATTTATCCGTAATCCATCTATCTTCGTTTGCACCTTGGTTTGGCAATCTCCAAGCCACCGTTGCATTTAGACTACCATTCGTGTTAACTGTCCAACTCAACTGACTTGCATCTATTCCACCTATATCCAAATCAAAATACAATCCATCTGCACCAGTCGTTGGAAAATTTTGGTCGTAAGATGATGGGGTTGTTGATTGAGTTAGAAAGCCCTTAGTAGGACTCCATATGTTAGCAGGACCAGCGAAGCGTGGGTTATCCCATTCAATACCTACTGTGCCACCATACAACAAATTCGGCCTGACCGAACAAATAACCGGCGCTGATGGCGGAGTGATATAATACTCCGCTGTTCCTCCACTAAAAGTACTACTATTCGGCATGCCATAACGAGTCTCTAAAGTTCCCTCTGAACTATCTAAGGTTACCTTATAAGGTGCTTTACATAGACTTAATGTATCACTACGATTAACGGTATTGCCATCTTTATCTTTTATTACTAACGATATACTTCCTGATGCAGTAACTTCACCTGCTCGCTGTCCATCCCCATCATCATCGCCCCATTTACCTTGTGTTACTAAGTCATTTATATTTATTGAGTCGCTTGATGACGGAACTATCATTTCAATATCAGCAAAAGTATCCCCTACATTAGATAACTCGATTGGCGCTGTCGATGATGAAGGATTATTTTGCGGTATGAATGTTCGACCGTCTGATAACTTAATACCTAATAATTCCCTTATTTCAGTCACTTTAGTAACACCGCCATCAAAGGTTAAATAAGGCGCAGTACCATGAATGCGCTCAGAAGTCGTGGCCGATAATGCCTGCGATTCTAAAGAGTACGGCAATAACAACAACGGCGCTAATGCCAATGGAATTTTTAAAGATAGTTTTGTGGATAATTTCGATAATAATTCGAGAGATAATTTCGAAAATATAAATAAGTTTCGAGTAAAAACTTGTCGAATAGGATTATTTGATAAATTTAAGACATAGGTTTGCCAGTGCTTGTGCCTTGTGCCTTGTGCCT
>NZ_LZHJ01000080.1:0-6195 GCF_001690815.1 Gilliamella sp. GillExp13
TTCTAACAATGCGTCTTTATAGCCTTGTAAACGATCAGATGAATCAGAAATATTATGATTTGAACATAAATAACCAATTCTAGTATGTCCATGTTGAATTAAATGTTTGACTGCAAGATAAGAGCCGTAACGATCATCAAGAGCAATACAGCGTTTTTCAAATCCTTTTACGATACGATTAATTAGAACCATACCTGGTACTTGTTGTATCAATTTTTCTAGATCGCTATCAGAGAGCATTTTGGCATGTACAACTAACGACGAACAGCGATGCTCAATTAATTGAGTAATTGCATTATATTCTTGTTGCTCATTATGATATCCATTACCGATTAACAAAAAATGACCTGTTCGTGAGGCAACTTTTTCAACTGTACTAACCATGGCACCAAAAAATGGATCCGATACATCAGCTACAACAATACCAATAGTATTCGAATTTTGTTGTGATAAAGCGCGTGCATTAGCATCAGGATAGTAGTTTAATTTTTCCATAGCTTCTTTTACGGTATCTCTAGTATTATCTCGAACGTTATTTGCGTTATTAATTACGCGAGATACGGTTGCAACTGAAACTTTTGCTAAACGCGCAACATCTTTTATTGTCGCCATAAAAAACCTTTTAATTACTATCCATAAAATATCGATAATTATAATATTTAATGCTTATCAATATAGAGTTCTGTAGATTAACAATAATATAAGACAAAAAGTACTGAAAGTGAAAGGGTTATCTTTTTTACTGTCTTGAAGTTAATTCATTTAGCAATACTCTTGATATATGACTGAATTAACTTATCATAATAAGGTAAAATAAAAACTTTGCCAATGAAATCATTGGCGAATTAAAAACTAGAATTGTTCATTAAAAATTAAATATTAAGGGGATATCGATTAGCAAATCCCCTGATAGTGGCTAACTAATTAATTTAAAAGTATTAATAACATTATTTAGTAGTTACTTTTATTAATATAGCTGTTGCTGGATCAAGTACTGGTAAAGGTAAACCGACATTCATTAACCAATCACCAGATAACGTTGTTGTGTCCTTCATCCATTGAGGTAATTCTTTCATAACATGACCATTTATTTTAGGATCGATATTATCAGGCATATCTAGTACTTCAATTTGGTATTGTTTATCGGCCAACAAGCCTGTCAATCGTAAATTACCGCTTAACGCATAAGTTGGTAATGTTAGTTGAGCGATAATAAACACAGCTTCTTTTTGGTCTTGGCTAACAACACCATAACTTTGCATAGCTGGGTTATCATCAACATCTAATCTTACAGAGTTACCGCTATGTAACAAAGGACGGAGTTGTTTATGTAAATTAATATAATATGTAAAACCTTTCTGTTCTTGCTCAGATACTTTTACTGGATCAAGCTCAACTCCCATATGACCAAATAAAGCAGTTAGACCGCGTAAATTCATATGTAGCTCACGGAATGTAGTATGACATAATGCGCCACCAATATGAGCACCCATTACTTCAGGAGGGAAGAAATAACTCATTCCACGTTGAATTATTTGTCTATCTAATGCATCGTTAGAATCTGAAGTCCAAAAACGTTGTGTACGTTTTAAAATCTCATAATCAATTCGACCTCCACCTGATGAACAAGATTCTATTTCAACGGTAGGGAATTTTTCTTGCAAAATATCAAGCAATCGGTAAAGCGCTTTAGTTTGACCAACAATAGCAGGATTACCTTCATGACCAGGCTGAACAATTTCACGATTCATATCCCATTTAATATAATCAACGTCATAACTACTGAGTAACCAAGTTAGTCTTTCAAGTAGATATTCAAAAACAGCTGGATTTTGTAAATCAAGTAAATACTGATGGCGACCTTCTGGTTGTTGATAACCTGGTAGTTCAAGTAACCAATCTGGATGGGCACGATAAAGATCTGAGTTTTTATTAACCATTTCTGGTTCAACCCAAATTCCAAACTCCATACCAAGATCTTTAACATGTTTAATAACTGGTTCTAAACCATTAGGATATTTTCGCTCATCTAAATACCAATCACCTAATCCTTGGTAATCATCATCACGTTTACCAAACCAACCGTCATCAATGATAAAGCGTTCAACACCAATTTGAGCCGCTTTAGTCGCCATTTTCATAATGTAATCAGGATTATGGTCAAAAAAGATACCTTCCCATGTATTAAGATGAACAGGACGAGCTTTATTTTTAGCGAATTTAATAATATTACTACGTAAATATTGGTGGAAATGTTGACTCATTTTATTTAAGCCTTCATCGCTATAGGTAGCATATAACCAAGGCGTACTTAAAGATTCACCTTTAGCTAGTGATATTTCTCCTGCATAATACAGAGCTTCTGCTTGAATAAAACGTTTACCGTTACTTTTAACTGCAACTTGAATGCGATGATTACCACTCCATCCCAAGTGGATTCCCCAAACTTCGCCAGTTTGTTCTTTAAAACCTTCGGTACCAACCATCATCCCAGGAAAATATTCGTGTGATGTTCGTCCTCGTCGATTTTCTTGTAAATAACCACAATGTGATATTTTAGTTCGATGAGGGAAAAACTCTTTAATCCAACGACCACTAAAAGCCATTAATTCTTGTGCCCGTTCAGGAATAGGTAACGTAATAGAAAAACGATTAACTTGATATGGTTCATCACCTAAATTGGTTAAAGTATTTTGACACTGCAATACACCATTTTTATCTAAAATAAAAAGGCTGGTTAAACGAAGTTTAGCAATATTATCTTCACTAATAATGGTAATGTTATTGTCAGTTTTATTAACCTCTTTAGTTGTAAAAACGGGAGACCAATCTTTACCATTTCGGTGTCCTTCAAGTCCAGGTGTGCTAAAATTACCTAAACCTTCTTCTGGGCATAGAGTAAATGGAACGTTGACATCAATACGGGAATTAGGGACAGCAGGGTAAAGCATGTCAATCATTTCAGGTTGAAAATTTTGTAACCGTTTACCAAAATAACACAATTCGGCATACGGTTCAGTGCGAAAAAGGATATCTATATTGTTGTTGCTAAGACGATAATTCATAATGGCTCCAAATCTGTAATATTTCACTTATATAAAATAATAGCTATTTATATAAAATAATATTTTTAATTTCATATTTTGTGATTAAGATCTCATTAAAAATATAAACGATTTCATTATTGAGGGTCATATTTATTTTAGTTTTTAAAACTATTTATTATAAAATGAATATGCGACTTGCTATTATTTTATGTTATCATGAAACTATTTATAGATGCTTATTGGAAATATATGGAAAAACAGAATATTATTGCACTACTTTCGTTTTTTGCGATTTCTTTTAATGGTTACGCTATAGACAAATATGTGACTGATAATGTCGATATTTATTTGCGTAGAGGTCCTGGTTCGCAATATGCGTTTTCTAATGCAGTTAAAGCTGGAGAAAAAGTTGTTGAGCTTGAAAAAAGCGCAGATGGCAAATTTACTCGCATTCAACTTAATAATGGTAGCACCGCTTGGATTGAAACAAGTAAACTAAATGAACAACCTAGTTATAAAGAACGCTTTCCAGCGCTAGAAGCAAAACTAGCAGAATATCAAGATAAAGTTGATAATGCTGAGGCAAATCAACAAAAATTGTTAAGTGACTATATCCAAAAGTTGCAGACTGCTGAAAAATCTATAGAAACACTTCAAAATAAAAATGAAGCACTAGAACAACAAGTTAAGGAGCAAAATTCACGAATTGAATCAATGCTAAATCAAGTTGATGATAAACGCCGTGACCTTATTGTAACTTGGTTTACCTATGGTGGTCTTGTTGCTGGAGGCGGTCTTATTTTAGGGCTTATATTACCAAGAATTATACCAAACCGACGCAAAAAAGATCGTTGGATGAGATAGATGAGTAAAATCTACCTTGTAGGAGGGGGGGTGCGTGACAAATTGTTGCACCTACCTGTTGCTGATCATGACTGGGTTGTTGTTGGCGCTACACCAGACGAGCTTTTAGCATTAGGTTATCAACAAGTCGGTAAAGACTTTCCAGTTTTTTTACACCCTCATACGAAAGAAGAATATGCGTTGGCTCGCACTGAGCGTAAATCCGGTAGAGGTTATACTGGATTTATCTGTGATTTTGGTAAAAAGATCACATTAGAACAAGATCTGATTCGCCGTGATTTAACCATTAATGCCATTGCAATGGACGAAGATGGCAATATAATCGATCCATATCATGGCGTTGATGACATCAAACATAAAATTTTACGCCATGTATCGCCAGCCTTCCGAGAAGATCCTTTACGTATTTTGCGCGTAGCTCGTTTTGCAGCTCGTTTTCATCAATTCGGTTTTACTGTAGCTCCTCAAACTCTAGATCTAATGAAACAAATGGTATTAGCCGGTGAGGTTAGTTACTTAACACCAGAACGTGTGTGGAAAGAAACTGAAAAAGCATTGTCGACATCAAATCCTCAGATCTATTTTCAAGTACTAGAACAATGTGGAGCGCTTCAATTATTATTTTCATCATTAGACCTAACAGCCAATATTAGTAATGCACTAAAAAAATCTGCTCTATTAACTGATGATTTAACTATCCGCTTTGCTGTACTGTGTGCACAGTTACCTAATAAATTAGCGGTTGAAGCATTATGTACAAAAATTAAAGTACCTAACAACTATACTAAAGTTGCCGTCATGGTTCAGCAGAATCGAAATAATCTTGAACAAGTGCAAACCCTGACAGCTGAACAAATTATTTCTTTGCTAAATAGCATTGATGTATGGCGCAACCCTTCGCACCTTGACCAATTAATTATTGCAAGCCAAGCTTTTGCTAAAACAGCATCGTTTGCACAAGCAAATTATATAAAAGAAGCTTATAAAATCGCCAATGGCGTCAATGTGCAGCAAATTATTTCTGACGGTTATACAGGAAAACAAATTCATTTTGAGTTACAAAAAAGGCGAATCGAAGCGTTATTAAACTGGATTTGATTGCATCTTAATCAATCGTCACTTTTTTTCAAAATATCTTAAAAAAATAGTTGACGATTTGTCGTAACCCTAGCATAATGCGCCTCGCAGTGTTGGTTATGACGTTGCGAATGAATGGCTACGTAGCTCAGTTGGTTAGAGCACATCACTCATAATGATGGGGTCACAGGTTCGAATCCCGTCGTAGCCACCATTAAGATTAGGTAGTACTTTTACCGGAAGTATTCAGTGCGGGTGTGGCGAAATTGGTAGACGCACCAGATTTAGGTTCTGGCGCCGCAAGGTGTGTGAGTTCAAGTCTCTCCACCCGCACCATTTAATCTTAATATCTATCCATTATTGGGGTATAGCCAAGCGGTAAGGCAGCGGGTTTTGATCCCGCCATGCCCAGGTTCGAATCCTGGTACCCCAGCCAATAAAATAAAACAATTAATTATGATCTATTTGAAGATATCTCTTATTATTAGCTTGACGGCGGTAGAATAGCAGTTCATCTTATAAATAGTTCAGTTCTGTGTTTTCCTACATGTAATGAGTACTAAAGTAAATTTAAACTGTAATAGACTTCACTTAATCTGACATTCGAGTTGTTTTATCGCACAAAAGGAGAGTCAGAAATGAATCAAACAGATACCGTATTATGTAAAGCTCAGGGGAATTTTTAATTACCTCAGCATTATTGTGCTGGTTTCAGGGTATAGTATAAGTACTACTCCTGAAATAAATAAAAGCTGGAAAAAGTATCATCCCCTTCCCAGCATGGCTTCAGATATCTTTTAATAATTCTTTAATATTATAGTCACCAAATGGAAATACACGAGGTAGAGATTCGGCTTCTTTTCCCGATATAGGGATTTCATTTTCCCAAATATCTACCTTTTTACACCATGGTTCTTCTATATAGGTGAAATATACACCATCCATATTGGTAGGCACATAGTGTAACTATCCCCTAAAATAGTACAGCAAAAAAGTAGAAAATTCTCTATGATAAAAGTAAAAGGGGATTTAATGATGAAAAAAATGACTGAACATCAAATCGTCGCTATTTTAAAAGAAGCTGAAGCAGGTATTCCTGTCAAGGAACTCTGCCGTAAATATGGCATGGGTAATTCAACTTTTTATAAATGGCGGGAAAAATACGGCGGAATGGAAACTTCGGATATCAAACGCTTAAAAGAGCTGG
>NZ_LZHJ01000081.1:0-14297 GCF_001690815.1 Gilliamella sp. GillExp13
ATGTGCTTGATAGGCTTGATTAGGTTTTGAGTTTCTTTTTATCTCTCGACTTATTGTCGAAGGATGTCTATTGAGTAGCTGGGCTATCTCTTTTTTATTCTTTCCGGCTTGTAATAATACGAAAATTTGGTATCTTTCCTTCCTAGAAAGGTGATTATAATACATAGCAATCTCCAAACTGTGGTGGTGCGAAGGTGCTAGTATAAATCACCTTTCTACTTTCTTCACTCCACCGTGTTTAAAATTGCACTTCATGTTTGAATCCAGGTATTGCTTTTGAATATATATAATAAAAACAATACATTTATATCTAAACTAGAATTGTTATATCTATTAAGAGATAAGTCTTAATAGATATTGTTTTATCTTTTTGATAAAATTTATTTTTTATCTATCATTAAGGTGATATACACCATTTATTACAAACTTACTTTTTATGATTAATAAAAAGCATTACATTCCATCTATTACCAATTCCACAACGTACCATCTTCTAAACGAGCAACAGGTAAATAAGCTGGGTTGTAGGGATATTTTTCAGCAAGTTTTTCGTCAAAATCGATACCTAGTCCTGGTTTGTCACTTGGGTGCATGTAACCATCTGTAAAGATCCAATTTGGTGAAAAAACTTCTAGCATTTGCTGTGAATACCCCATAAATTCTTGCACGCCAAAATTAGGTACCCACATATCGAAATGTAGTGCTGCAGCATGGCAGATTGGGGATAAATCAGAGGGTCCGTGAGATCCTGTTCTCACTTGATAAAGAGCTGCAAAATCAGCAATACGGCGCATATGGGTAATACCACCTGCATGAGTAATCGTGGTTCGTATATAATCAATTAATTGCTCTTCAATCAGTTGTTTGCAATCCCAAATGCTATTGAACACTTCACCGACTGCAATTGGTGTAACAGTATGTTGACGAATTAAACGAAAACATTCTTGATTTTCAGCAGGTGTTGGATCTTCCATCCAAAATAGACGATAATCTTCTATGCTTTTTCCAAAACGAGCGGCTTCGATAGGCGTTAGGCGATGATGCATGTCATGCAGCAAATGCTCATTAAAACCAAATTTACTCCGCACTGCATCAAACAGTTTAGGCATAAAATCAAGATACTTCTCGGTTGCCCAATATTGTTCTTCAGGATAATTCCCTCTTGTTGCAGGTTCATAAGCAAGGTTTTTGCCTTTGCTTTGACCGTAGGTGGTTTTCATACCCGGTACACCACACTGTACTCGAATGGCTTTAAAGCCCATTTCCTTATGTTTGTCGTAATCATCTAATGCTTCTTCAATATCTTTACCTGTAGTATGGCAATACACCATTACGCCTGTACGCGAAGCACCGCCCAACAATTGATAAAGAGGCATATTGGCCAATTTACCTTTAATATCCCAAAGCGCCATATCTATCGCCGAAATAGCCGACATGGTGACAGGACCTCGGCGCCAATAAGCACCTTTATAGAAATATTGGAAGATATTTTCAATTTGATTAGGATCTCGCCCTATAAGTTGTGGGCAAAGATGATCTTTTAGATAAGAAGCAACTGATAGCTCACGCCCATTTAGGGTTGCATCTCCTAAACCGTATACCCCTTCATCGGTAGTAATTTTTAATGTGACAAAGTTTCTTCCTGGGCTACATACAAATACTTCTGCTTTTACTATTTTCATTAAAAACCTCTTTTGTAAATTTAAGCATGATAAAAATAACGATATAAATACTACCATACAAGTATTATTATATATCTTTGTGAGATTTATCACAGAAAAAGAGAATTTTTGTTAAAAAGTTTCAGGTAACACTATGTTTCAGTATAAAAAAGGAAATAAAAAGATAGCAAACTGGCAATCATATCTGTTTTTAACTGTATTAACGGTATAATGGCTCTGGATATGACTGGAATTTGGCTGTTATAAATTCCAATGGTTTTAAAACAATACGCTATGTAATTAATGGACTCTATTTTGATATTATTAATAGATAATTATGATTCTTTTACTTTCAATATTCACAATTATTTGTGTCAAGTTGGCGCAGAAGTTAAAGTGATTAAAAATGACGAAATGACAATTGAACAAATAAAAGAGCTTAGCTTTTCTAAGATTATCATTTCGCCTGGTCCAGGCTCCCCTACCGATGCTGGAATATCACTTGCAACTATTGCCGAATTTAGTCATATTTGCCCAATATTGGGAGTTTGTTTAGGGCACCAAGCGATTGCTCAATATTATGGTTATAAGATCATCAAAGCACCAACACCTATGCATGGAAAAGTCGATGAGATAACGCACGATGGTCAAGGCGTGTTTAAAGGGATCAAAAGCCCTCTTTCGGTTGTTCGTTATCATTCATTAATTGCTTGTGATAATCCTTTACCTAAAGACTCTCAATTAATTGTAACAGCTCGAAACAATCAAGGATTGATTATGGGACTACGTCACAAAAAGTTACCCATCGAGTCAGTCCAATTTCACCCTGAAGCAATTAAAACCGAATTTGGTTTACAAATGATTGATAATTTTGTCCATGAGCAATACTAAAATGAAAATTCATATCGACTTTGAAGGTCAACATAAATATTTTTGCAACCCTATCGCCATTTTAAAGTCTGATGATTATTCAACAATCAAACAACAATTTGATTCAATCGAAAAATTCACACAACAAGGCTATTATGCGGTTGGATATCTCGCTTATGAAAGCGCAATGGGGTTCAATAGTGAAAATAAAACAAAACAGAATTATGATTTGCCGCTATTGATATTTGGTATTTTTGATAAATTTTCTATCATTGAGCAAAAACATGTAGAAATAAGTGATTACTCTCCACCAAATTTTGATTTGATGAGCGATACATCAATTGAGGAATATAATCAAAAAATTAACTTTATTCGATCTCAAATTGAATCAGGCAATACTTATCAAACCAACTATACAATTCAATTTACTACTCCATTTAATGAAAGTGCTATTAATTATTACCACTTTCTACAAAAGAACAATCAAGCCGACTATTGCGCTTATATTGAGTTTGACGATTATTGTATTTTATCAATTTCGCCAGAATTATTTTTTAAGTTAGAAAATAAAATTATTACAACAAAACCAATGAAAGGAACAACTGCGCGCGGTTTAAATAATCACCAAGATAAACAACAATTAGAATTATTATTCTCTGAAAAAAACCAAGCTGAAAATATGATGATTGTTGATTTATTACGTAATGATTTAAGTCGGGTTGCAAAGGCAGGATCAGTTACAGTTCCTAAATTATTTTCAGCCGAAAAATATCCAACCGTTTGGCAATTGACTTCTATGATTCAAGGTGAATTGAAAGAACATGTTAATTTATATCATATTTTTCAAGCACTATTTCCTTGCGGATCAATAACTGGAGCGCCTAAAACCAGTACAATGCAAATTATTGCAGATATTGAAAACTCACCACGTGGAGTTTACTGCGGGACAATTGGATATATTGAACCATATATGAACAAAGCTATATTCAATATCCCAATTCGGACTTTAACCATACACAATCAACAAATGCATTATGGTGTTGGCGGTGGGATCACTTGGGATTCAACCTCACAAGATGAATATAATGAGATTTTAGCTAAAACAGCAATTTTAACTCGTACCACTTCTTTTCCCAAATATATCATTGAATCATTATTGTTTGAAAAAGGACAATTTTTCTTATTAGAAGAACATTTAAGTAGACTTTCTCAATCAGCTGATTATTTTGATTTTAACTATGATATCAATGCAATTAAGTTGCAACTTATTAAGTTGGCAAATGCAACTAATAAAAATATTGGAAATATCTATAAAGTCAGAATTTTACTGCAAAAAAATGGGCTATATACCATTAGCGAGAATACAATTAACTCGCCAATGCAGATCAATGAAATCGAATTTGCAAAGCAGTGCGTTCATAACCAAAACGTATATTTGTATCATAAAACGTCTAATCGGGAGCATTTTCCTAATTTAATTACAGGAAAAGAATATATTAATTTTAACCAACACAATGAAATAACTGAATTTGTTAACGGTAACCTCGCATTGCGGATTAATGATCAATGGATTACCCCTAAAAAAGAATCGGGGTTACTAGCTGGCACCATGAGACAATTTTATTTAGATCACAATCAATTGTTAGAAAAAACGATTTTAAAAGATGACCTTTTAAAAGCCGATAAAATCGCATTTATCAATAGTGTTCGTAAATGGATAGAAATTGATGACAAGGTTTTTAGTCAGTTCAAACGATCATTAAGATCAATTACCGTTTAAATTCAAATATTCCGCCAACATTATGGCGGAATATTATTATGACATTAAAGTTTTATTGAGT
Source organism: Gilliamella sp. GillExp13 (assembly GCF_001690815.1). Lineage (NCBI taxonomy): Bacteria > Pseudomonadati > Pseudomonadota > Gammaproteobacteria > Orbales > Orbaceae > Gilliamella > Gilliamella sp. GillExp13. Next base: position 4,373 of record NZ_LZHJ01000081.1, read on the forward strand.
TTGCAAAGTCTAGTTCTTCATCCTGCCAACCTTTAGATAGCGCATTAACTAAAGCATCATATCCATTACTTGCTAAAGGAACATAGCGTTCAAATGGTTTGCTTTCAATATTATTTTTACTATCAGTAACAACCCACCGTCCTTTAATCACCGCATCACCAGTATAGCTTCCATGAAACCCATCAATAAATAACTTTACCGTCAATGTTGGCGTTGTAATTGATCTGCTAGAGACTAAATAATTTGGTAACATGACCGTTAAATCTTGCGTCAATCGTTCTTGCAATTGCTGAGATAGTGTTGATGCCCATAAATGATGCGTTGCTGTTTCATATTTGATATTATCAGTTTGTAATACAATACCTGGTTTATTTAAAAAACTCACCACATCTACCGACTCAATCCAAATAAAATATTTGGTAGTTTTTATTTTTTGCGATACTGAACTCTGTAAATTACTAGTTAGTTGAAAATAGCTTTTACTTGGGTTGTTAGCTGAACAACCGACTAATATTGCAAGTAATGGCATAAATATGATTGTAAGTAGCTTTTTATATATTTTGTTCATCATTTTTTACCTTTTGCTTTAGGCTCTTGATCTTTCTTCGCTGAAGCAGAAAAAATCAGTGCATTGCTCTTATCATTGAGAGTATTAAGTAATGGCGTTAATTCATCCATCATCTGTTGCACTTTTTGTAAACTCTCTTTCATTTGGTTATTTAGTTCAGAGCCAGGTTGTAATTCTTTCATTGTTTCATTTAATGATCGTAATGTCTTTTGCAGATCTTTTGGCATATTTTGCATCTCTTTACTTGCCATAATCTGATTTAATGATTTCATTAACTGTTCGCTTGAAGCTAGTGATTGATTAAACTGTGATAGTGTGTTGTTAAGTGGCAAATTATTAAAATTGTCAAGTAACTGCATAATTTTTGCCTGAATTTGCGCAATTCCTGTCGAAGTCGCCTCAATTGTATCGTAACCAAACTGCTTCGCTAGTTGTGGATCATACTTATTTTTTAACTCAGGATAAAAATCAAGATCTATATATAGCGCACCAGTGAACATATTTGAAGTTTTTAATGACGCTCTTAACCCATTTTTTTGTTCTTTCATTATCAAAGCGGCAATATCGATTCTCTCATCAACCAGTTCCGATAAACGATCAGGCTCTATCCTAATTAATATCGGCACTCTTTTATTTAAAATTGATGTTTTATCTAACATTTCAGCGGTATAAAATGGTACTTTAGATACTGTTCCTAATCTAATACCATGATATTCAACTGGTACTCCCTCTGTTAACCCTGATATAGAGTCTGAAAGCATAATAAGGAATTCTTTATATTCAGTATACTGTGAATCTTGGATAGATTTTTTATCTTCATATAATGTATAAACTGCATTTTGCTCAGCAGGTGCACCTAATTTGGAGCCTTCAGGTAAATCAAAACTAATTCCTCCAGACATTAATACATCCAGAGAAGGAACATCTAGGCTTGCCCCTCGAGATGAAAGCGTTAAATTGATACCACCTTCTTTCCAAAATCGTACATTTTGTGTTACTAACACATCATAAGGCTTAGTAATAAAAATTTGATATTTCATCTTACGCGATTCAACATCAAATTCCGAAGTTTCCACATTACCTACACGATAACCATGAAACATAATAGATGCACCTCGAGGAATCACACCATTTTGCTCGCTTTCTAAATTTAGTCGAATGCCTTTGATACTAGGATCAGACAACGGAGGCGTATCAGAAAGCACAAAAGGTTTATTTTGAAAACTGTGAGTATCGTTCCCTGCGGCTAATTCTATATAGACACCCGATAAAATAGTACCTAATCCCGTTACCCCATCACGACCAATTTCTGGCTTGACGACCCAAAAAATCGAATCATTTTTCAGTAATGGCGTCATCTCATTATAAATACGGCCTTTTATAACCACTTGCTGGTAGTCATCAGATAATGTCACTTCATCAACTATACCGACATCAACACTGCGGTTTTTAATTACCGTTTTACCAGCAACAATACCGTTTGCGTCTTTCGCTAGTAATGTGAACGAAGTACCTCTATCAGCATAATGAGAGTAGATTATCCAAAGACCAACAATTGCAGTAACAATAGGAATAATCCATATTGCTGAAATAGCTCTAATTTTAATTATTTTTGCCAATTTACTTGATGTAGCCATATTGTTCCTATTAATCTATTTTCTATTTTGCGGACGATCCCAAATTAAACGAGGATCAAATTTTTGTGATGCAATCATTGTGATAATAACGACAGTTGCAAAGAATGTAACGCCAATATCTGGGTAAACACCCATCATTTGCTGATTTCTCACTAAAGAACAAACGACAGAAACAACAAATATATCTATCATTGACCATTTACCAATAAACTCAACTGCACTATATAATTTTTTCATTTTTAAACAATTATTCTTATTTTTTCGTTTTACTGCTAATGCAAAATAACAAAGCCAACTTAGTGAAATAATTTTTAAAATTGGTATAACAACACTAGCGAGAAAAATAACAAGAGCAACAGGTATATCACCCGCTTGCCACATATAAATAACTCCATCCATGATATTTGAAGTTGATGCCGACCCCAAAACAACGGTTATCATAATCCCAAACAAATTAGCAGGAATATAAAGAATTAATGAAGTAATCAACAAAGCAATAGTCCATTGTATTTTATCACGATCTCTAATTTTACTTTTTTGTTTACATCGAGGGCATTTTTCATAATTTATGGGTAATATAGCCTGACAACAATTACATAATTTTAGATTTTGGCTAATTCCTGTTTTTCCAACTTTCAATGTATTAACAGCAAAGTTATTACGATGAATTTCGTTCCAAATTACTTCTGGCGAGAAAATAACTAAAGATTTTATATAAAAAAAGACAAATAGACAAAATGCCCAAAACGTACCAGTAACTCCAATACTGCCATAACTCATTAATTTAACAAAGCTGACCAAAACACCAGTAAGAAAAATTTCTGGCATACACCAATGTTGAAATTTTTCATAAACAATAAGTAGATCGCGTTTGCGATATTTTGTTAATTGAATTCTGGAGCAAAGCAGGACGATAATTAATAAATTAAATATAGGGAAAAGTAAAACAAATAAAATAAAAAGCGCTGAAACATAGCTATATTTATCAAAATAAAGGGTCTTAGGAATATCTAATACACTAACGCCAATATAATTTCCTACAATTCGGATATCAATAAAGACAAAGCCGCAGGCGACAATAATCATGATTAATGAACAAGTAGCATACATAGCAGCTCTAAACTTCATATTGCTACTATTTTTAGCTAATGTAGTATTACAGCGTGGGCAAACAGCTTTATGCCCTACTGTTATATCAGCTAATTCTATGACCAAATCACAGTGTGAGCATAAAACATAATGTTGTTTATCAATGGCCATTATTTTCCTTTATTTCGATATATTTTTTAACCTGAATAAATATTTCAGATTAATATAACATTTAAGTATAAAACTAATGAGTTATTATTAAATAATTTCTTGAGAAACAAATATTTTAATGAATAAAAGTTGGTTATGTTAGCTTCAAAGCTAATCATATCAAATGACATTTTTTTATGAAAGTATTACTAAATTAAATTAGTGGGTTTTGATTATTATCAAATATAATCTTTATAAAATGCGTTATTCTTTTCATTATACAAAAATAATCAATATTAATTTAGATTTAATAAAAATTTAAAATTATAAAATTAACATAATATTTCAATAAATTTATTCTTGAATATCGATATTTCATCACCATTTGTTAGTTTCAGTTATTACATCAAATAAATTATTCATAAAAATTTGTGAAGTAATTTCCAATATTAACTAAATAGTTGTTGTGTATAAAAAAAACTTGATACTGTATAACAATACAGTATAATATTACCAATCCTAACTCATTGGAATTTTATAATATGAACGAAAACAAACAACGTGCACTTTCTGCTGCATTAAGTCAAATCGAAAAACAATTTGGTAAAGGTTCAATTATGCGTTTAGGGGATACCCAAACGTTAGATGTAGATGCTGTATCTACAGGTTCTTTAGGGCTTGATATTGCACTAGGTATCGGTGGTTTACCAATGGGGCGAATTGTTGAAATATTTGGACCAGAATCATCTGGTAAAACAACACTTACCTTATCGGTGATAGCACAAGCTCAAAAAGAAGGTAAAACTTGTGCATTTATTGATGCTGAACATGCACTCGATCCAATTTATGCGGCTAAACTAGGCGTTCAGGTTGACGACTTATTAGTTTCTCAACCTGATACAGGGGAACAAGCTCTTGAAATTTGTGACGCTTTGGTTCGTTCTGGTGCTGTTGATGTTATTATTGTCGACTCAGTCGCAGCATTAACTCCAAAAGCTGAAATTGAAGGTGAAATGGGCGATTCTCATATGGGATTACAAGCTCGCTTAATGTCACAAGCATTACGTAAACTAACTGCGAATATCAAAAATGCAAATTGTTTAGTTGTATTTATTAACCAAATTCGAATGAAAATTGGTGTTATGTTTGGTAGCCCAGAAACAACAACCGGCGGTAATGCACTAAAATTCTATGCTTCTGTTCGCCTTGATATTCGTCGCACAGGTTCTGTGAAAGAAGGCGAAGATATTATTGGTAGTGATACTCGAGTTAAAGTGGTTAAAAATAAAGTTGCAGCACCTTTTAGACAAGCAGAATTCCAGATTCTCTATGGTTGTGGTATTTCCAAAGAAGGCGAATTGATTGACTTAGGGGTTAAACATAAGTTAGTCGATAAAGCTGGTGCATGGTATAGCTACAACGGCGAAAAAGTTGGGCAAGGTAAAGCTAACTCAATTAAGTTTTTGCAAGAACATCCTGAAATCGCAAAAGAGCTCGAAACAAAACTACGTGATTTATTACTAAATAGCCCTGCAGATTTTACAGCCCCTGAAGACGATATTTCATTAGAGAATGACAGCATTGAATAATGAAAAAAAACTCAATAAATCAATCCTAAATAAAGCTGTGCAATTACTTGCACAGCGCGATCACTCTTCGTATGAACTAAGCCAAAAAATGATATTCTTTTTTGCAAAGAAGCAACAAAATACAGAAGAAGAATATCATGACCAATTGACTAAACTAAAAATTGAAATACAAGATGTGATTGAACATTGTATTAATCAAAATTGGATAAATGAGGCCCATTATATTGAAAATTATATTGTTATGCGTGCCAATAAAGGCTACGGAAAGTATAAAATTGCAATGGAACTCAAACAACGGGGGTTATCTGTTGACTTAAGCCGTCAGTTATTGCAGGCCTCTAATATAAACTGGGGAAACCTTGCATATAAGCAATTATTGAAAAAGTCAAAACAAATCAAATTTAAAAATAACAATAAAAAACAAAAAGTTATTCAGTTTTTAGTTGCTAGAGGTTATACACAAGATGATATTAAAGCTGCTTACGATTTGTTGACTTAAATAATTATAATATCTAGAATACAAAGCATATAATTTAAAGCCTATTACAAATAAAACTCATTAATTCTTTTTTATTTTATCCCTATTTACTTGTAATAAATATTAGTTAGCTCCACTCCAATTTAGGAAGATTTACTTTTCAACTTTAGTTGTAACGGGTATATTACTATGTTTAAAAATCTATCGTTTTATATGGAAGCATAAATGAAAAGTACTGCAGAAATTCGTCAAAATTTTCTTGACTTTTTCCGTGGCAAAGGACATGAAGTTGTCGCAAGTAGTTCCCTTGTTCCACACAATGATCCAACACTATTATTTACTAATGCTGGAATGAATCAATTTAAAGATTTATTCCTTGGTGTTGATAAGCGTTCTTACACTAGAGCAACAACATCGCAACGTTGCGTCCGTGCTGGTGGTAAACATAATGATTTAGATAATGTTGGTTATACTGCTCGACACCATACATTTTTTGAGATGTTAGGAAACTTTAGTTTTGGTGACTACTTTAAACATGATGCAATACATTTTGCATGGGAATTATTGACCAGCAAAGAGTGGTTTAACCTACCTAAAGAGAAGTTAACCGTTACCGTTTATGAGACAGATGACGAAGCATATGCAATATGGGAAAAAGAAATCGGAATCCCTAAAGAACGTATAATTCGTATTGGTGATAATAAAGGTGCTCCATATGCCTCAGATAACTTTTGGCAGATGGGTGATACTGGCCCTTGTGGTCCTTGTACCGAAATTTTCTATGATCATGGTGATCATATTTGGGGAGGACCTCCTGGTAGCGCAGAAGAAGATGGTGACAGATTTATAGAAATTTGGAATATTGTCTTTATGCAATTTAACCGCCATCCTGATGGCACAATGGAACCATTACCTAAGCCATCTGTGGATACTGGTATGGGACTAGAACGTATTGCTGCAGTGTTACAACACGTCAACTCTAATTATGAAATAGACCTGTTTAAGAAATTAATTAATGATGCAGCTAACGTTATTCAGACTAAAGATTTAGAAAATAAATCGCTACGCGTTATTGCCGACCATATCCGCTCTTGTGCGTTCCTAATTTCAGATGGCGTATTACCTTCAAACGAAGGGCGAGGCTATGTACTACGACGCATTATTCGACGCGCAGTGCGTCATGGGCATATGCTAGGAGCAAAAGACATTTTCTTTTATAAACTAGTTAAACCATTAATTGATGTGATGGGAAGCGCAGCGGTTGAATTAGAAAAAAATCGAAAACTAGTCGAAAATGCACTTAAAATTGAAGAAGAACAATTTTTAAAGACTCTTGAACGAGGATTATCTTTATTAGATCAGGAATTAACCAAAATAACGGGGAAAGTTTTACCTGGAGATATCGCATTTAAACTTTATGATACTTATGGTTTTCCATTAGATCTAACGGCTGATGTATGTCGTGAAAAAAACATCACTATCGATGAAAATGGCTTTAACCAATGCATGGAAGAGCAACGAAAGCGAGCCCGCGAATCAAGCTCATTTAATGTTGATTATAGTAATGTTATCAAGCTTGATGATAAAACTGAATTTTTAGGTTACCAAGCAACAGAATCATCAGGAAAAGTTATTGCTATATTTAAAAACGGCCAAAAAGTCGAAAATATTCACGCTGGCGATGAAGCTATTGTCGTTTTAGACAAAACACCATTTTATGGAGAGTCTGGTGGCCAAATTGGTGACAAAGGCTTACTAACTGCGGCTAATCTTGAATTTAATGTTTTTGATAGCCAAAAATATGGTCAAAGTATTGGCCATTTAGGTCAAATTATAAAAGGCTCGTTAAAAGTTGGTGATAATGTCACTGCTGCTATTGATGTTGAGTTGCGTGAACGTATTCGACGTAATCACTCAGCTACGCATCTATTGCAAGCGGCTTTACAACGTATTTTAGGTAACCATGTTCACCAAAAAGGGTCTTTAGTTAATGATAGCTATCTGCGTTTTGACTTTTCACATAATCAAGCCATTACGCCAGAACAAATTATTGAAATAGAGAACTTAGTAAATCAACAGATTCGTCGTAATTTACCAGTAGATATTGAGCTAATGCCAATTGATAAGGCTAAAGATAAAGGCGCGATGGCTTTATTTGGTGAAAAATATGAAGATATCGTTAGAGTTCTGACAATGGGCGATTTCTCAATTGAACTTTGTGGAGGTACTCACATAGATAGAACTGGTGATATAGGGTTATTTAAAATAATATCAGAATCAAGCATTGCCTCTGGTGTGCGCCGTATTGAGGCAACCTCAGGGCAAAATGCAATGGATTTGATACATAATGAATCCAATTTACTAACTCAAATTGGACAACTAGCTAAAAGTGATAAATCTGTAGTTTTGACACGCATTGAGCAATTAATCGATCAAACTAAACAGCTTGAAAGAACAATTGAACAACTAAAAGCACAGAAAGCCAGCCAAGAAAGTGCACAATTACTTAATCAATGTGAAAAAATCAATGATAAACATTTACTAATTGCTAAACTTGATAATGTTGAAGCAAAATTATTACGAACTATGATTGATGATCTAAAAAATCAATTAAAGACAGGTGTAATAATTTTAGCCGCCGTCAATGATGATAAAATCAATTTAGCTGCAGGTGTAACCAATGACTTAGTCAATATAGTTAAGGCAGGAGATTTGGTTTCCCAATTAGCATTAAAAGTAGGCGGTAAAGGGGGTGGGCGACCTGATTTCGCTCAAGCAGGTGGAATGGATCTCTCGGCATTACCAGAAGCGTTATCTTCTGTGAAAAAGGAAATCAGTAATAAATTACAAGCAAATTAGCCAGATAGACTCAAAATATTTGTTAATTGAATATTAGAGTTTTTCTGTAAAATCCCGTCTTATTGATGGGGGCTGATAAAGCTATATATTAAAATTGTTTGGATATATACTTAACTGATATTAGGAGATCTAATGTTAATTTTAACTAGGAGAGTAGGTGAAACACTAATAATTGGTGATGATGTAGTTATTACCATCTTGGGCGTGAAGGGAAATCAAGTCAGAGTAGGTATTAATGCACCTAAAGAAGTTTCTATTCATAGGGAAGAAATATATAACAAAATTCATCAACCACAAGAAGCAAATGATGAAATACCTAAGTCCATAGGGTAATATTGGGCAGGAAATAAACAACTAGCACGCGTAAGCAAAAAAATGTTTGACTTATTTTTTGTAAAACGTAATATGTGCGCCACACATTATGATTTTGTTGTTCAAGCAAAGTCATAATGTCTTGGTGAGATGGCCGAGAGGCTGAAGGCGCTCCCCTGCTAAGGGAGTATGCGGTCAAAAGCTGCATCGAGGGTTCGAATCCCTCTCTCACCGCCATTAAATAAATTAAAATATGCATCCGTAGCTCAGCTGGATAGAGTACCCGGCTACGAACCGGGCGGTCAGGGGTTCGAATCCCTTCGGATGCACCATTTTAAATAAATTCAAAACGCATCCGTAGCTCAGCTGGATAGAGTACCCGGCTACGAACCGGGCGGTCAGGGGTTCGAATCCCTTCGGATGCACCACTTTTTTAACGAACTTACACGCATCCGTAGCTCAGCTGGATAGAGCACTCGGCTTCGAACCGAGCGGTCAGGGGTTCGAATCCCTTCGGGTGCACCATTTACCACTTGCGAACACTTTATCAGTTATAGCAATAATTAAAAAATAAAAACTTATCTTATTATATCCAGAATCAAAAACAGTTAAGAACTACTCATCACACCACTTTGTACGTTTATTTGTATATTTTGGGAATTTTAATAGCACATAGTTAAAACTAATGTAGAAAATTACGCTGCTTGCTTTCGTGTTTTATATTCAATAGGCGCCACGTTATTTAATGTCTCATAAAGTCTTTCAGTATTATAAATGGAGAGCTAATTTTCAGTTATTCTTTTTGTTTACTATTGGTTGTTAAAAAGATATAAATCTAACACTCTGTTTTAGTAAGTACGATTAGATTGTTAAATATAACCAATTAGATATGCATTATCAGACTCAATATAATCAATAGTAATACCATATGATTTTTCACAATAGATAAATACTTTTTCTAATTCTAATCCATTATCTACCCGTATTTTGAGTGTGTAACTCTCCCCTAAAATAGTACAGCAAAAAAGTAGAAAATTCTCTATGATAAAAGTAAAAGGGGATTTAATGATGAAAAAAATGACTGAACATCAAATCGTCGCTATTTTAAAAGAAGCTGAAGCAGGTATTCCTGTCAAGGAACTCTGCCGTAAATATGGCATGGGTAATTCAACTTTTTATAAATGGCGGGAAAAATACGGCGGCATGGAAACTTCGGATATCAAACGCTTAAAAGAGCTGGAGG
>NZ_LZHJ01000082.1:0-9307 GCF_001690815.1 Gilliamella sp. GillExp13
CACAGACCGGCATTTACGCTGGGGCTTTCCTAAATGCTTTAATCGTATCAGAAAGCTCGGCTATCAATGGAACCATAAGCGTGTTTATCGGGTGTATTGTGAATTAAAGCTTAATCTCAGAGTAAAGCGTAAAAAACGCATTCCTCCACGATGCCCGGAAAAGCTATTTGTGCCTAATAAACAAGGTGAATGTTGGTCAATGGATTTTATGAGTGATAGTAGCCGTAATCAACGTCGCTTTAGGACATTCAATGTCATCGATGACTTTAATCGTGAGGCGTTAGGTATTGATATTGCAGTCAGCTTACCAGCAGGAAGGATTACCCGTTACTTAGATAAACTGGCCGAATATCATGGATATCCATTAAAAATACGGGTCGATAATGGGCCAGAATTTACAGGAAAAACCTTTATAAACTGGGCTAAATCACATGATATAGCCATTGATTATATAAAGCCCGGTAGCCCTTATCAAAATGGTTATATTGAACGATTTAATCGTACCTATCGTACTGAAGTACTTGATTTATATCTTTTTAACAACTTAGCGCAAGCAAGGTGAATAACCGAAGAATGGCTAACGATTTATAACACCGAAAGACCGCATGAGGCATTAAATAACATGACACCGATTGAGTATAAAACACTAAAACAAGCAGCTTAATTTTCTACGTGAGTTGTGTACTAAGTTTGGGGCATTTACATTGGCTCACCATACTGCGTAGCTAAATTCCCTCCAGTACTACTTAAAGTTACCTTATAAGGTGCATTACATATATCTAATGCATCACTACGATTAATGGTGTTGCCATCTTTATCCGTTATTGCTAACGATATACTTCCTAATGCAGTAACTCCACTTGCTCCCTGTCCATCTCCATCATCATCTCCCCATTTACCTTGGGTCACTAAATCATTTATATTTATTGAGTCGCTTGATGGCGGGACTATCATTTCAATATTAGCCAAAGTATCCCCTATATTCGGTAACTTGATTGGCGCTGTCGGTGATGAAGAATTATTTTGCAATGTAAATGTTCGACCATCTGATAACTTAATACCTAATAAATCCTCTGTTTTAGTCACTTTAGTAACACCGCCATCAAAGGTTAAATAAGGCGCAGTACCGTGAATGCGCTCAGAAGTTGTGGCTGATAATGCCTGCGATTCTAAGGAGTACGGCAATAACAACAACGGCACTAATGCCAATGGGATTTTTAAAGATAGTTATTGTGAATAATTTCGATGATAATTCGAGTGATAATTGCGATGATATAAATGAGTTTCGTGTAAAAACTCGTCGAATAGGATTATTTGATAAATTTGAGACATAGGTTTGCTTGTGCCTAAAATGGTACTACATTTTGCTCCTCCTGTCAATTAATATTTTGTTTTATTTCGATTTTTTATAATTATCCGCTTATTTAATAAGCTTATCTTTCTAAAGCGATTAAAGTATAGCCGCTTAAGAAATAGTTGGCTAGTTTTTTGGCGGAATTTTTTGTAAAGAAATGTAAATAAATTTAAAGAAACATTTAGCACGATCAATTGTCAATTTTTCAACAACATCAACATATTCACAACCACTGTAATAACGTTTACCAGAATAACCTTCAGCATATTTATTGGTGAGTTACATGTTAACTCCTAGTTATTAATCGCAACAAACCTTAAACGTTGTCGTATACTACAGTATAAAAAAACAACACTAATTATCCTTACTTAATCAGCGCTCAATTTCAATCTTTTTTTGAGTTATAAAAAATATTTATATATTGTTGAAATGTAGTATTATGGATAGGATATGGCTTACAAGACATATTGATAAAATAATTAAAATTTTATTTGGTTTATAATGCAACTTCATTTAGTCGTTAATACATTTGGTTCCGATTTACAACGTCGCTATGGCGAAAAGATCTATAAACTTACTTTACATGGTGGCTTTAGCTGTCCCAATCGAGATGGCACTATTGGTCAAGGTGGTTGTACTTTTTGTAATGTTGCCTCAATCATTGATGAATCTATTCAGGTTAAATCAATTTCTGAGCAATTAACTTCGCAAGCCCAACAAATGAAAAAATCTAAACGATACCTTGCTTATTTTCAGGCTTATACCAGCACCTACGCCGAAGTTGAAATTCTAAAAAATATGTATGAAGAAGCCCTGAATAGTGCGGAGATTGTTGGGCTTTGTGTTGGTACTCGCCCTGATTGTGTTCCTGATGAAGCGCTTGATTTGCTTGCGCATTATCAATCCAATGGCTATGAAGTTTGGTTAGAACTTGGTTTACAAACTGCTCATAACAAAACCTTACACGATATTAATCGAGGGCATACTTTTGATGATTATTATCAAACCGTACAAAAGGCACGCAAGCTTGGCATTAAGGTCTGTACTCACTTAATTATTGGTTTACCCAAAGAAACCAAACAGGATAATTTTATAACTCTTGAGCGTGTACTTGAAAGTGGCGTGGATGGTTTGAAACTGCATCCTTTACATATTGTTGAAGGCAGTATTATGGCAAAATCTTGGCGAGCTGGGCGGATTGCTGTATTGTCATTAGCTGAATATGTCGATATTGCTGGTGATATCATTCGCCAAACTCCAGCAAATATTTTGTATCATCGCATATCAGCTAATGCCAGAAAACCAACTTTACTCGCCCCTGATTGGTGTGAAAACCATTGGCAATCGATGAATGCCGTTGATCACAATTTACGCCAGTTTGGTGCTCAAGGTAGTGCTATTGGTGATAGTTACTTTTTTAAATCATAAGTGGATTTAATGATTATGAAAAAGGGCATTCTTTCATTTATCTACTTTGTCCTTTTATTAATAATTATTAATTTATTTTCAACCGATAAATATGAATGGATGATTTTTACAGATGATCCAGACAACTTTTGCACGTTACCATTAGGTGGAAGAAATAGTGAGGACGTTTTTCTTATCCTTACCATTCCCTTAATTTTGAGTTTATTTTTTATCAAAAATAGAAAAATAAGATATATCTATTTGTCCCTTGCTATTCTTTATTGTTTTTGGTCATTCTTTTTACGTTTTCAATGGTGTTAACAATTTTATTTAAAATTATTATAGCTTGGGAGATTATCAATAGCGCAACGCACCCACACTAAGAATAAAACAAAACTATAATGGTATAGACTCTTGAATTATTTTTACAAATGACAGTATGCTTAATCAACTGTCACAATGAGCAAAACTTTCTAGCAAATTTGGTTTTATAAAAATCAAACTTTGCACCCAAATAAATACTAAGTATATAATACTCCTTTCAAACTTGAGACAATCTGCATGCAACTGGCTTTTTGTATTTATAAATATTTTCCTTTTGGTGGTTTGCAACGTGATTTTTTGCAAATAGCTAAAGCTTGTCAAAATCGAGGACATAATGTTCGTGTTTATGTCATGGATTGGCAAGGCGATGTACCTTGTGGGTTTGACATTATTTGGGTACCTAAAAAGGGCTTATCCAACCATAGCCGTAATCAATCTTATTACCGTTGGGTGAAAGCTCATTTACAAGCAAATCCTGTTGATTGTGTGGTTGGCTTTAATAAAATGCCTGATTTGGATGTTTATTTTGCGGGTGATACTTGTTATGCCGAAAAGGTGTCACACAAGGGCTTTTTATATAAATGGTCAAAACGCTGTAAGCACTATTTAGCTTTTGAAGATGCAGTATTTAATCAACAAAGCCACACTAAAGTTATGGTACTAACAAAACAGCAAATTAGTGACTTTGAGCGCTATTACCATACTGATCGATCACGCTTTTACCTATTGCCACCCGGTATTGCGCAAGATCGTCAATATCATTCCCAATCAACGGCTAAAGGTAAGCAATTTAGGCAAGCCAACCAAATTGATGAGCACAATTTTGTTATTGTGCAAATTGGATCAGATTTTAAGCGTAAGGGAGTGGATCGTTCTTTAACCGCCATTGCCGCACTACCTTGCGATTTGAAGCAAAAAGTGACTTTTTTAGTGGTGGGGCAAGATAATCCCGAAGCTTATCAAAAACTGGCTAAGCAACTCGGCATTGAGTATCAAGTCCGTTTTTTTGCAGGGCGTAATGATATCCCTGACTTTTTATTTGCGGCAGATTTGCTATTGCACCCTGCAAGGCAAGAAGCAGCCGGTATGGTGCTTATTGAAGGGTTAGCCGCTGGGGTGCCGGTGATTGTGTCAAGCATTTCGGGCTATGCTTATCATATTGATGATGCCAATGCTGGTGTTGTGCTTGATGAGCCTTTTGTACAATCGGCGCTAAATGAGGCCTTGCAAAATGCTATAACAAATCACGATCAGTTATTAACATGGCATCAAAACGCAATACATTATGGTAAAACCGCTGATTTATACCATTTAGCACAGCGTGCCACAGAGATTATTTTAGGTTGTGATAATCATGAATGAAATTAAGTTAAAATCGCCTTTTGAGCAGTTATGGGCTGATAAAGATCCCTTTGCAGAAGTTGAGTTAATATCAGGCAAAGTCTATCGAGCGGTTAAGCAACGTAAGACGTTGAATTTTGAGCTTGGTGGCGAATCATATTTTATTAAAATTCATCGAGGCACCACAGTGAAAGAGATTGTTAAAAATCTTATTTCGTTACGTTTGCCTGTTTTGGATGCTAAGCAGGAATGGAATGCGATTGAGCGTTTGGAGCAAGTTGGCGTTAATACGATGGATGGGCGAGCATTTGGTCGTAAGGGGCTAAATCCGCTGACTCGTCATTCATTTATTGTGACCAAAGATCTTAACCCGACTGTGAGTTTAGAAGATTTTACTAAGCCATGGTTAACTAACCCACCTAGCTATCATATAAAGCGTTCTTTAGTTATTTATTTGGCAAAAATGGTGGCTCGAATGCATGCCGCTGGGGTTAATCATCGTGATTGTTATTTGTGTCACTTTTTGCTTGATATTCTGCTTTTTGAAAATCATCAGCAAATAAAATTATCGGTGATTGATTTACACCGAGCTCAAATCCGTAAAACCGTTCCTGTTCGTTGGCGTGATAAAGATTTAATTGGGCTTTATTTTTCAGCCATGAATATTGGGCTAACTGATCGTGATATTTGGCGTTTTTTGAAAGTGTATTTTAATCAACCTTTAAAAACGATTTTGCGTAATGAAGCTAAGTTAATTACTAGTACGCATCAAAAAGTTGAACGAATTCGTAAAAGGACAGAAAAGTATCATCTTTAACAATAAGGATACGCTATGTTTATTGAACAAATTGATATTTCCGGATTTAAAGGTATTAGTCAACTATCTTTAAAATTAAATGCAAGTTCTAGCGTACTAATGGGTGAAAATCGTTGGGGGCGGTCAAGTTTAATCAGCGCTTTGCAATTGTTATCACTAGATAACACATTTTACCAATTTGTCGATTCCGATTTTTATCATGATCAATACCAATGTTATGGCGATAATATTATTATTAAAATCACTTATTGCCAATCACACTTACATGAATTAAATAATCAAGATTATCAACCATTACGCTCGGTTTCGTATCAATCACACCAAGATAATCTGCATCGTATCACTTATCAAATTTCTGCCAATAAACAAAATAACCAAATTATAACACAACATAAATTGCTCAATGCACAAGGCAATCCTTTTAATATAGAAAACGAAAAATTATTAATTGCAACATTAATCAAACTAAATCCAGTAATGACACTTAAAAACGCAATTAATCCAGAGCAATTAACTGTTACTAACGAACCATTATCCGAACACTACATTAGCCAACTTTCAAACCAACTAAAAGCCCATTCAGCCGAATTAACCCAAGATGAATTAGCTCGAGGCCTACAAGCCGCACGCTCATTATTAGAGTATTATTTTGTCGATCAAGCACACCGCAATCATTACAAACAAAAAAATGCCAAAAGTACACCAAGAGCAGAAGATTGGAATGTTTTGGAACAAATTAATGATGTATTGGATAATCTTGATAATGATTATTTACGAACGGTATTTTTAGGAGTTTTCGGCTCTATTATTGATGCTAAAGGGAATTATTCACTTTCACAAAGTTCAATGCCTATTTTAATTTTAGAAGAGCCTGAAAGTTTGTTACATCCAATCATTTTATCCGTTGCATTTCGCTTACTAAAAAACTTCCCTACACAAAAAATTATCACGTCTAACTCAAGTGATTTGGTATCGTTATTTTCATTAGAACACCTTTATCGTTTAATTCGTCTGCCAGATAAAATTATTGCCAAATACATTGAACCTTATTTATTAAGCGTTAGTGATAATCGTCGTATTGCGTTTCATATTCTTTATCGCCGATCAAATGCCTTATTTGCACGATGTTGGTTGTTAGTCGAGGGCGAAACCGAAGTGTGGTTGTTACGTGAACTAGCAGAACAAAGTGGTTATCATCTGAGTTCAGAGGGAGTTCAGCTTATTGAGTTTGCTCAGTGTGGTTTAAAACCGCTTATAAAATATGCCAATAAAATGGGAATTCATTGGTATGTAATTACCGATGGGGATATGGCGGGTAAAAAATATGCCGATACGGTAAAATCGTTATGTGGTGAAGATAAAAATCCTAATGATTACTTAACGGTTTTACCTGCGCGAGACATTGAAAACTTTTTATTTAAACATGGTTTTAGTCATGTCTATAAACTTGCCGCTTATAATACAACACAGCATATTGATCTGCCTGTACATCAAATTATTCAAAAAGCAATTCATAAAAGTTCAAAACCTGATCTTGCGATTGCCATTTGTGATGATGCAAAATCACGTGGTATAAACGCTATACCGCGTTTGCTAATGGATACTTTTTCGAGAATTATTAGTTCATCTAAAGGGTTAGTTTAGATAATTACATTTTGAAAAATATTTAAAATCGCTATCAAGAAGATAAAACAATTCCGCCAATATAAATCGGCGGAATAAAATAAAAATTAATTCTATTTGGAGATTCGTTTATATTTAGCACGTTTAGGCTCTAATGCTTCAGCACCCAATGTGCGCTTTTTCCATTCTTCGTATTCGGTAAAGTTACCTTCAAAGAATTCCACATGTCCTTCGTCTTGATAATCCAAAATATGGGTCGCAATACGATCTAAGAACCAACGGTCATGTGATATCACTAAAGCACAACCCGGAAACTCTAATAATGCGTTTTCAAGCGCACGTAACGTTTCAACATCTAAATCATTGGTTGGTTCATCGAGTAGTAATACATTACCACCCACTTGCAATAATTTAGCTAAATGTACACGCCCACGTTCACCACCTGAAAGTTCACCTACACGCTTTTGCTGATCAACACCTTTAAAGTTAAAACGACCAACATAAGCACGACTTGGTATTTCAAAATTACCAATACGCATAATATCTTGACCGTTTGAAATTTCGTCCCAAACTGTTTTTTTGTCGTCCATACTGTCACGGAACTGATCAACTGATGCAAGTTGCACTGTTTCACCCAAAGTAATCGTGCCTGAATCAGGTTGTTCTTTGCCTGATAGCATTCTAAATAGGGTTGATTTCCCTGCTCCATTTGGACCAATAATGCCAACAATTGCCCCTTTAGGAATACTAAAAGATAAGTTATCAATCAGCACACGATCACCATACGATTTAGTTAGATTGCTTACTTCAATCACTTTATCGCCTAAACGCTGTCCAGCTGGAATAAAGAGCTCGTTAGTTTCGTTACGTTTTTGGTAATCGTTACTGTTGAGTTCTTCAAAGCGAGCTAGGCGGGCTTTGCTTTTTGCTTGGCGCCCTTTCGGATTTTGTCGTACCCACTCGAGTTCTTTTTCGATCGATTTACGACGTGCCGATTCGGTCGAGGCTTCTTGCGCTAGGCGCTGATCTTTTTGTTCAAGCCAAGATGAGTAGTTGCCTTCCCATGGAATGCCTTCACCACGGTCAAGTTCTAAAATCCAACCTGCAACGTTGTCTAGGAAGTAGCGATCGTGAGTTACTGCAACAACCGTACCTTCGTAGTCATGTAAGAATCGTTCTAACCATGCTACCGATTCGGCATCTAAGTGGTTGGTCGGTTCATCCATTAATAACATATCAGGCTTTTCAAGTAATAATTGACAAATTGCTACTCGACGGCGTTCACCACCTGATAAATTTTCAATTTTCGCATCCCAATCTGGCAAACGTAGTGCGTCAGCGGCTCGCTCTAACTGGTTATCCAGATTGTGAGCATCTTGCGATTGAATAATGGCTTCAAGCTCCGCTTGTTCTTTGGCTAATTTGTCAAAATCGGCGTCAGGATCAGCATAAGCGGCATATACTTCATCTAATCGAGCCAATGCTTGTTTAGCCTCACTAACCGCTTGCTCAATGGCTTCACGCACAGTTTGTTTAGGATCTAATTTCGGTTCTTGGGGTAAATAACCAATTTTAATATCAGGTTGTGGGCGTGCTTCGCCTTCAATTTCGGTATCAACACCCGCCATAATTCGTAGTAAAGTGGATTTACCCGCTCCATTTAAACCGAGTACACCAATTTTTGCACCCGGAAAAAAACTTAAAGAAATATCTTTTAAAATATAGCGTTTAGGGGGAACAATCTTCCCTACGCGATTCATGGTATAAACATATTGCGCCATAAAACATCATCCGTTAATTTTGTTTAAAAATAGCAAACCATATCAGTTGCTATATAATTGATGGCATATATTGTAATGATTCTGAGCATCGGGTCTAGGGTTATTTTTGAGAATATAGGTAAATCAATATTCGCTATACACAAAACTTAATGTAGGACTTGTATATGCATATTCATGCTTCGCCACAATGACCATAATGGTAACGGTTAAAAAATAGGAATAATTTCTAATCTAACGCCTACGCTTTTAAGAGGGTACACATACCGACACCATCTCTGGAAATCAAAAGATAGACATAATGTAAATGCCCCAAACTTAGTACACAACTCACATAGAAAATTAAGCTGCTTGTTTTAGTGTTTTATACTCAATCGGTGTCATGTTATTTAATGCCTCATGCGGTCTTTCGGTGTTATAAATCGTTAGCCATTCTTCGGTTATTCACCTTGCTTGTGCTAAGTTGTTAAAAAGATATAAATCAAGTACTTCAGTACGATAGGTACGATTAAATCGTTCAATATAACCATTTTGATAAGGGCTACCGGGCTTTATATAATCAATGGCTATATCATGTGATTTAGCCCAGTTTATCTAAGTAACGGGTAATCCTTCCTGCTGGTAAGCTGACTGCAATATCAATACCTAACGCCTCACGATTAA
>NZ_LZHJ01000083.1:0-1714 GCF_001690815.1 Gilliamella sp. GillExp13
GCCGAGCTTTCTGATACGATTAAAGCATTTAGGAAAGCCCCAGCGTAAATGCCGGTCTGTGATAGCATTCAATACCGAAACAATCACCGAATCATCCTGTAACTTAGGTTGATAATAGTAAGCACAACGGCTTAAGCCAACGATAGCGCAGCTCATAGCTATAGTAACAGAATGATTTTGTTGTAGTTGCTGTGCCCACGTTTTACGGGCCTTTGTGGGCACTAAAGCTTTTTTATGATTTCTTCCTGAAGCTGTGATTTTAAGCTCAGCTCGGCAAACATCTGCTTAAGTTTGCGGTTTTCAGCCTCCAGCTCTTTTAAGCGTTTGATATCCGAAGTTTCCATTCCGCCGTATTTTTCCCGCCATTTATAAAAAGTTGAATATCCCATATCTTATTTTAGGCAAAGCGCTTTAATTGAAAAATGTGCTTTAACTTTTTTAATATCGGTACGATTTAGTGCTTATCACCTTTTTCATATTCAAATTCTCTTTTACTTTTGTCATAGACAATTTTCTACTTTTTAGGGGATAGTTATGATAAAGGGGGGAGCTTTTAGTTCCCCTTTTTATTCGTTTTATTGTATTTTAGTTTTTTTGGTTGATGTTGATGTAAGTAGGTTTCCTAAAAAAACTAATAAATATCAATAATAAAGTCAATATCTTGTTGTTCTTGTAATTTCTCCCTTAACAATTCTTTAAGTTCTTTTATTAAGCTATTTAGTTCAAATATTTCTTTTTTTGTGAGTAGCCCTGTTTTTGATTTTAATTCTTTAATTCTTAGAATTTTTTGCTTTATATTTTTGCACATTATTTACACTCCTTTCATTATTTAAATTTACTATAACTTATTACTTTTTAAAAATATTTGAAAGATTTCAACGATCAGTAATGCTAATTAATATAGGTTTTGGCTATCGTGCATGATTTAATCGATCTGTAAAACCGATCATAATATACTACCAATCAAAATTGATTTAAAGAATAAGAAAGGGATAAGTTATGTTTCGGTAAAAATGTAGTAGATGATATCGTCGATTTCTATCAGAAAAATTAAATTGAATATAAAGAATTATGGAAAAGATTAATCGAATTTTTAATATTTCAGTATCTGATTGTAACGATTTTCTAAATCGATAGCTCGGTTATAAATGGAACATAAACGTGTATATCGGGTATATTGTGAGTTAAGGTTTGTAAATGCCCCAAACTTAGTACACAACTCACGTAGAAAATTAAGCTGCTTGTTTTAGTGTTTTATACTCAATCGGTGTCATGTTATTTAATGCCTCATGCGGTCTTTCGGTGTTATAAATCGTTAGCCATTCTTCGGTTATTCTCCTTGCTTGTCCTGGATTCAAACATGAAGTGCAATTTTTCTTAACTCCTTCGAATAAAAGGAGGCAGGGCTTTTAAACTTATGCCGTTTTCTTGGGCGTGTGTTCAATAGATATTGAATTTTTTTTATCTGTTCGTCGTCAACTAATGAAATGGCCGCTGACTTTGGTATAAACTGACGTATTAAGCCATTGGTGTTTTCATTGGTACCTCTTTGCCAGCTTTTATAAGGCTCCGCAAAGTATACGGTAGTATTTAAATAATGCTCAATCGCATGATGATAATTAAATTCCATCCCATTATCAAAGGTGATGCTTTTAACCATCTTTTTAAACGGCGTTAGCAATTTTATTATCATATCTCTCGTTTCGGAGGCGGT
>NZ_LZHJ01000084.1:0-34359 GCF_001690815.1 Gilliamella sp. GillExp13
AGATATGATAATAAAATTGCTAACGCCGTTTGAAAAAATGGTTAAAAGCATCACCTTTGATAATGGAACCGAATTTAATTATCATCATGCTATTGAGCATTATTTAAATACTACCGTGTACTTTGCGGAGCCTTATAAAAGCTGGCAAAGAGGCACAAATGAAAACACCAATGGCTTAATACGTCAGTTTATACCTAAGTCAGCGGCCATTTCATTAGTTGACGACAAACAGATAAAGAAAATACAATATCTATTGAACACACGCCCAAGAAAACGGCATAAGTTTAAAAGCCCTGCTGATTTTTATTCTAAGGAGCTAAGAAGAATTGCACTTCATGGTGTAATCTAGGAATTCATTATAGATTTTGAAAAGAATAACAAACGCAACTGAAACAGGCAATTTTATTAATTATGTGGATATCTCAAAAGCTACTGTAAATACCAAATTTTTAGCACAAAACTCACGTAGAAAATTACACTGCCTGTTATCGTGTTTTAAATTCAATAGGCGTCATATTGTAAATATCTTGATGTTTTATTAGATTACATTCTAATTCTTCTACTAAACTAACATTAATTTTCATTACCGACAAACTTTTCTGATTATTAATAAACTAACCAAATATTCATCTAACTAAATTCAGCCTTTATTTTCCACTATTGCAATTAGCCGGTATAATGCCAGCAATTTTATTGTTAAGTGGATTATACATGAAAACGCTATTTGCCAGTACATCTCGCGGACTTGAAGAGTTATTAAAAAAAGAGTTAGAACAAATTGGTGCAATTAATTGTAAAATTGCGCAAGGTGGTGTCTATTTTGATGCCGATGAAAAAACGCTATATCAATCATTATTGTGGTCACGTTTAGCATCTCGCATCTTGCTACCTATTGCCGAGTTCAACATCTATAGCGATTTGGATCTGTACTCTTGTGTGTTTAATATTAAATGGCCAGATATTTTTGCTGTTGATAACTCTTTCGTGATTAATTTTGTTGGCGTAAACGAGTTTATCCGTAATAGTCAATATGGTGCGCTAAAGATCAAAGATGCTATTGTCGATCACTTTTTACGTCATACCAACATACGCCCCAATGTGGCTAAGCAAGATCCAGATATTCGGCTTCATGCTTATTTAAATAAAAACCGTGTCACACTATCTTTAGATCTAAGTGGTAATAGTTTACATGAGCGTGGTTATCGAGAGCAAACAGGTAGAGCCCCACTAAAAGAAAGCCTAGCAGCAGCTATTATTATACGTTCTGGTTGGAAAACAAATGAGCCATTGCTCGATCCGATGTGTGGTTCAGGTACATTACTAATTGAAGCCGCAATGATCGCATCACAAATACCTCCCGGTTTACATCGTAAACAGTGGGGATTTTTTGCTTGGAAAGGCTTTAATCCGACATTGTGGAATGAATTACTTTTCACCGCAAAGCATAACGTATCCAAAATAAACACACCATTTATCGGTTATGATAATAATGCTACAGTACTTGAACGGGCCAAACAAAATGCCCTCCAAGCAGGTGTGGGAGATTTAATTACTTTTTCGATGCAAGATGTGACGCAACTGACCAATCCATTGCCAACTGAAACGGTAGGCATGATCATCAGTAATCCTCCTTATGGAGAACGCTTAGAAAGCGAACCTGCGCTTATTGCTTTGCATACGGCACTTGGTCGACAGATCAAACAAAATTTTGGTGGATGGCGATTATCATTATTTAGCGGTGCGCCACAATTGTTAGATTGCTTACAAATGAGAGCAGAAAGACAATTCAAAGCAAAAAATGGCCCTCTCGACTGTATACAAAAAAATTATGTCATTGCTAAGCGTAATACTGAAGAAGCAATCACAAATTCTACTATGCCTGCGGCTGATTTTGCTAACCGATTACGCAAAAATAAACAAAAGTTAGAAAAATGGGCTGCTCAAGAACAACTGGAATGTTATCGGCTTTATGATGCAGATTTGCCTGAATACAATGTCGCTATCGATCGTTATAAAGATAAAATAGTGATGCAAGAATACGCAGCGCCGAAAAACATCGATCCACAAAAAACTCGCCAACGGCTTTTTGATACTATAAATGCCACCATGTCAGTGCTTGAGCTTACCGCCGATCAGTTAGTATTAAAAACAAGAGAAAAGCAAAAAGGCAAACAGCAATACCAAAAACTAGGACAAAAACAGGACTATTTTTTAGTCCATGAATACCCGATTAATCAGCGCAAAACCACATTTTGGGTTAATGTGACCGATTATTTAGATACAGGATTGTTTTTAGATCATCGCTTAGCACGAAAAATGATTGGTGAAATGAGTGCAGGAAAAAACTTTCTAAACCTATTTGCCTATACAGGTAGTGCAACTGTTTATGCTGGACTTGGCGGAGCAAAATCAACCACCACGGTTGATATGTCTCGCACCTATTTAGAATGGGCAGATCGTAATTTAAAACAAAATGGTTTAACAGGTAAAAAACATCGATTAATTCAGGCGGATTGTTTGCTCTATTTATCTCAAGCTGATGAGCAATTCGATTTAATTTTTATCGATCCGCCCACATTTTCAAATTCAAAACGCATGAACGATACCTTTGATGTTCAACGTGATCATCTTAAATTGATGTCCGATTTAAAACGCTTGTTACGCCCTAATGGAACGATTATCTTTTCGAATAATAAGCGTGGTTTTAAAATGGATAGTATCGGTATGCAAAACCTAGGGCTAGTCTATCAAGAAATTACCAATAAAACGCTATCGCTTGATTTTAAGCGCAATAAACAAATTCACTGCTGTTTTATTGTAAAACATCAATAAACACAAACCGCCATAAGGCGGTTAATTTATTAACATTATGACCAAATAAAATATTCAACAAAATTAAAAACTTTACTGAGTATTTTTAATCAAAATTAAAGCATTTCAGCTGGAGTTGATTTGCTAAATAAATATATAAGCAGTAA
Source organism: Gilliamella sp. GillExp13 (assembly GCF_001690815.1). Classification (NCBI taxonomy): domain Bacteria; kingdom Pseudomonadati; phylum Pseudomonadota; class Gammaproteobacteria; order Orbales; family Orbaceae; genus Gilliamella; species Gilliamella sp. GillExp13. Next base: position 2,979 of record NZ_LZHJ01000084.1, read on the forward strand.
TCACTAATAATAAAATTCAATCCTGTAAAAAAGTTTCAGGAAACTATACGTTTTAGTACATTTTTCTCTTACCACCTTCTAAAAGAGTGATCTTAATCACAAAAATAAAAAATAGACCCATTTTAACAATGTGATACTCATCACAATTATCAATTTTTTTTAATGAATTGAATAACTAAATCCTTCTACAATAACAGCATGATGATTATACAATCAATAAGGAAAGTTTTATATTATGACAAGTTCAAACATCAAATTAAAAGTTCAAAATTTTGGACGATTTTTAAGTAATATGGTCATGCCAAATATCGGCGCATTTATTGCTTGGGGATTTATTACCGCTATTTTTATTCCAACGGGCTGGTACCCAAACGAAACCATTGCCAAGTTAGTTAGCCCGATGATCACTTACTTATTACCACTGTTGATTGGTTATACTGGCGGTAAATTAGTTCACGGTGAACGAGGCGCCGTTGTCGGTGCAATTACGACAATGGGGGTCATTGTTGGTGCAGATATTCCGATGTTCTTAGGTGCTATGATAGTCGGACCTCTTGGTGGCTGGGTAATAAAACAATTTGATAAAACCATAGACGGAAAAGTCAAAAGTGGCTTTGAAATGTTAGTCAATAATTTTTCAGCTGGTATTATTGGCATGCTACTTGCGTTGCTTTCTTTTTTTGCAATTGGACCTTCTGTCGTTGCTGCATCAAGTAAATTAACTCTTGCTGTTAATTTCTTAGTTGAGCACAACTTACTACCTTTAACTTCAATTATTATTGAACCTGCCAAGATTCTTTTCTTAAATAATGCAATTAACCACGGTATATTCTCACCATTAGGTATTCAACAAGCAGCAGAGCATTCTCAATCTATGTTCTTTTTAATCGAAGCAAATCCTGGTCCTGGATTAGGTTTATTACTTGCTTATATGTTGTTTGGTAAAGGTTCCGCAAAAAGTTCAGCCAGTGGTGCAGCAATCATTCATTTTTTTGGAGGAATTCATGAAATTTATTTCCCATATGTATTAATGAACCCTCGCCTTATTATTGCAGTGATTTTAGGTGGAATGACCGGAGTATTTACTTTAACACTATTTGGTGCTGGATTAAGTTCACCCGCATCACCAGGATCAATTATCGCCGTTCTTGCGGTCACTCCAAAATCATCAATGTTTGGCGTAATTATTTCTGTCATTGCGGCAACAATGGTTACTTTTATCGTTTCCGCTATTTTATTAAAAACCACCAAAGAAGCAGATAAAAGCCTTGAAGAGGCAAAATCGAATATTTCTGAAATGAAAAATGAATCAAAAGGAATTGTAAATGGTACACTTGATCTTACTAAAGTTAAAAAAATTATAGTGGCTTGTGACGCAGGAATGGGCTCAAGTGCTATGGGCGCAGGAGTATTACGCAAAAAAGTTCAAGATGCAGATTTGGATATTTTTGTCACTAATGTAGCAATTAATAATCTGCCTGATGATGTTGACATTGTTATTACACATAAAGACTTAACCGATCGAGCAAAACAACACGCACCAAATGCACATCATATTTCATTAACTAACTTTTTAGATAGTCAATTATATAGCCAACTCGTGGCGGATCTTTTAAGCTCTCAAGCAAATAATGAAGCAAGTGAAACAGTGCCTATAAGCAATCAATCGACTGATAATATTCCTCTATTTAAATTATCACAACAAAATATCTTTTTAGGGTTAACCGCTAAAAATAAAGAAGAAGCAATTCGTTTTGCAGGGCAAAAATTGGTTGATAATGGTTATGTCACACCAACTTACATTGAAGCAATGCTAGAGCGTGAAAAATTAACATCAACTTATTTAGGAGAATCAATAGCCGTTCCACATGGCACTATTGAATCAAAAGACGATGTTATTAAAACTGGTATCGTATTTTGCCAATACCCTGCTGGGGTTCAATTTGGTGATGAAGAAGATGATAAAGCAAAAATTGTGATTGGTATTGCTGCTCACAATAATGAACATCTTGATGTCATAGCAAAACTGACTAATGCATTAGATGATGAAACTATTATTGCAAAATTAGCAACGACAAATAATATTGAAGAAGTTTTAGCAATACTAAGTTAACCTATTTCTATTTCCCGCTTTACACGGGAAATAGAGTGAAATATTTCAAATTAAATTATAAAGTTAAGGATTATTATTATGCAAGCACTACACTTTGGCGCAGGTAACATTGGACGAGGTTTTATCGGCAAATTACTATCCGATGCTGGTGTACAAGTTACATTTGCTGATGTCAATCAGGAAATTATTGATGCCATCGCCACTCGTCATGAATATCCGGTAAATGTTGTTGGCGAGCAATCCACCACTGAGATAGTTAAAAATGTTGATGGAATTAATAGCACCTCTAATGAAGTGATCGATTATATTGCCAGCGTTGATTTACTCACCACTGCCGTTGGTCCACAAATTTTAGCGCGTATTGCTCCAACGATTGCCCAAGGAATTATTGCAAGACATAATCGAGGTAACAGTAAGCCACTTAATATTATTGCTTGTGAAAACATGGTAGGAGGTACCAGCCAATTTAAACAAGAAATCTTTAAAGAGCTACCAGAAGAAATTCAACAATGGACAAACACCCATATCGGTTTTGTCGATTCTGCAGTGGATCGTATTGTACCACCTGCAACATCAAAAACAGGCGATATACTAGAAGTGACTGTTGAGACTTTCTCGGAATGGATTGTTGATGAAACACAATTTGTAGGCATTATTCCAACCATTAAAGGCATGCAACCCGTTGATAATTTAATGGCTTTTGTGGAACGTAAGTTATTTACACTTAATACTGGTCACGCAATAACTGCTTATTTAGGATTTTATAATGGTATTGGCACAATACGTGATGCAATTCTAGATGAACGTATTCGTTTAATTGTACGCGGAGCCATGGAAGAGAGCGGGTTAGTACTTATTAAACGTTACAATTTTGATGAGCAAAAACACATGGCATATATTGAAAAAATATTATCCCGCTTTGAAAATCCTTATTTACAGGATGATACTGCACGTGTTGGTCGTCAGCCAATTCGTAAATTAGGTGCAAACGATCGTTTAATAAAACCATTGCTTGGCACCTTTGAATATCAAGTTAAAAATACTAACTTACTAATTGGAGTTGCTGCTGCGCTTAACTATCGTAATAATGATGATGAGCAAGCAGTTAAACTAGAAAAGCTCATTACTGAAAAAGGCGTTAAACAAGCTTTTTGTGAAATCTCTGGTATTGACATTAAGAATTCTATTGTTATGAAGGTTGAAGAAATTTATACTGCAATGCAAGATCATCAATTTGTATAATTCTCAATGTCAGAATCGATATTACAAGAAGATATAATATTAGAAAAACTCAACCAGCAAGCTGATATTCACAGCTTGCTGAAAGTTGCCATTAAATTAATTAATGATAATGTCAACAAATTGATTCTTAAGGTCTTTCGAAAAGAACCTCACGCCATTAAATTTGTCATTCCCTCATTGGTGGGTAAAAATGGACCTCTCAATGATACTTCAGTGTGCCTAAAACTGCTTTATGCGTTGGGTATTATTTCTCGTGAGGATTACGAAGATATAGAGCTACTGATTGCTGTTTTGGACGAACTGGAGCTAGACGACAAACAATACACTTATTTAGATGATGAAATTTTAGGTCCTATTAGCTTATTACATGATATGGTATTACCTCCAAGTTTTGAATCGCAACACGAAAAAGTAAAACAATCAGGTATTGTCGATACTTTAAAATCTTCCATTTACCAAAACCGTTATCAACAAATGATACGCTCGGCACTTATCATCGCTATCACAGAATTAACGATTCGAATCATTAATAAACAAAAGGTTGACTATTTTCCATAACAATATTGATTGTATAGAGTGATACGAGCTTTGAATTGAGATGCGGCATAATAAAAATATATTTAGCGATTCAGAAGATAGAAAACAAAAACTTAAACGTTTTATTAATTTTTGTAATACTGTTGAACCGCATAAAGCAATTTTTGAAAAAACGCCTTATGAGTTTTTAGAGAATTATTTTTACCATTAAATGTAAATAACTCGGCATTTTCCTACATTTACCATATCACCAACAATTATTTATAAGGATATGAATGAAAAGAACAATTTTTTACTTGGCGTTGATGTTATTGTCGAATTTTATTCCGAGCACATCATTAGCCTATGACTTTATTCTTAACAAATACGATCCCAATGTTATAAAAACTGGCGAATACTCGCATTTCTACACAGATCCACTTACAGATACAAAAATATCCTTGCCAGCTAATAAATATAGTGCAATGAAAGTTTTCTTTCTTGATAAATTTATGGAAAAGGATTGTTTATTTCATCAGGTTAGTCTAGAAAATGGTGAAATTTTTTATTTAAAAGAATATTGTTCTTTAAAAGAAATTGAATTTAATGCATTCACATACCTAATTCCATCTAATCAATACAGCGAAATAGAGAAAAATATACAGAATTTAAAAAAAATAAGAATTCCTAATCTAAACGATGTTGTAGTTAAAACCGTAACTGCCACAAAAGATAATATTTATGAAGTTATTTTTTCAAATGGGTTACAAATACAAAAAGAATATCTCAATGATTTTCTCAATTTATGCAAACAAATCACAAATCCAGATGATTTAAAATTATTAATTCATTATATGAAAAAACACAAACTGTCTTTTACAACAGGTTATCGCTATGGCATTAAAAATTTATTATCAATGGACAATTCAAAATCAGCTATAAAAATTGACATATTTATTGAGGAAAATCTAGAGGTTGTTCCCGTAGTAGATATTACATATAAAAGCACTAAGCATATTTATATTGAAAGGTTTACTATCAATCAAAATAGGGCAACATATTCTTTTATTGAGCCAAGTTGTTACACTATCAAAACTGATAATGAGCCTCCACCACTTTCAACATATGAGATATTGTTCGGCGAAAAAAAAATCAGCGAGCAACAAGAAGTAATTAAAAACTGTCGTTTCTATTTGGATAAAAAGATAACAGATTATATAAAATGGCTTAATGGTAAAAAAAGTGTAGAAATGGTATTCTATGGAAATAAACAAGAAGTCAGCCAAAAAATAACAAGAAAAAATATTGTCCAATTAAAAGATATGATAACTATCAATGAATTAATAACTAAATACTTAAAACTATCATTATTAAACATAAAACAAGATGAAGATGAAGATGAAGAAGCTGATGATTAGTGTTAGTTTACCAATTCCGAAGCTAATTTTGTCTTATCATCAATATCGACAAAAGGATAGCTATGATGGTAATCAATATGAGCTGCAATATTTTTATCAATCCAATATAAAAACCTAACTAGAAGCACATAGTTGATTATTATGGCCATATCGGTTTTAATGCGCATCCTTAAGTTTGGATTTTAAGTGATAATTAAAATGAGAATCATATTAGCATCAACATCTGTATCCCGTAAAAAAGTGCTTGAAAAATTAGCTATTCCTTTTGAGTGTGTACCGCCAATTTGTGACGAAACGCCGCTAGCTAGAGAATCAGCTAAGCACTTGGTGGTTCGGCTAGCTGAACTTAAAGCCCAATCATTAGCAACGCAGTTTACTGATAGTTTAATTATTGGTTCTGATCAAGTTGGTGTATTAGACGGTAATATTGTTTGCAAACCGCATACAGTTGATAATGCCCGTAAACAGCTTCGACAAAGCAGCGGTAAAGCTTTCTATTTTTATACTGGTATGACAGTAATTAATACCAAAACACAACAACAAACCACTATTTGCGAACCATTCAAGGTGACTTTTCGGCATTTAACTGATTCAGAAATTGATGCCTACATTAGCAAAGAGAGGCCACTACAATGTGCTGGTAGTTTTAAATGTGATGAACTGGGCATCACCCTGTTTGATAAACTTGAAGGTAATGATATTAATTCATTAGTTGGGTTGCCATTATTAAAACTCAATAAAATCATGATCGATATGGGTTGTAATCCACTTTTAATATAAAAATTCAGTTAATAAATAAACCCATTAATCAATAAATCGCCCTCCTGACATTTTCATAACTTTTTGGCTATAACGAGCAACATCATGATCATGAGTTACAACTAATAACGCTGTACCTTGTTGATGAATTTCAGACAGCAATAGCATAATTTCGGCAGCGCTTTCTTCATCAAGAGCACTTGTTGGCTCATCAGCAATAATCATTTGTGGTTTACAAATCAGTGCTCTCAATATCGCAATACGGCGCATTTCACCGCCCGACATATTAGCTGGGTATGCATCTTGCAAATGGCTTATTTTGGTTTTTTCAAGCAACCTCTTAGCTTCATTTAAGGGATTTTGATTTGCTCGCTTGGTTAAATAAAAAGGCAGTCGAATATTATCAATTGCTGTTAAATTAGGTAGTAAACTGCTACCTTGAGGAATATAACCAATATGCTGATTGCGAAAGGCAGATACTTGCTGATCATTAAGATCAAACAAATTTGTATTATTAATAGTGATTTTTCCTTGCGTTGGTGTAAGTAAACCCGCAATCATATTTAGCAAAGTGGTTTTACCACTGCCTGATTTACCCATAATGCAAATAAAGTCATCTTTTGCCATTGAAAAACTAACATTATTCACAGCTGAAAAGGTTTGTTGCCCTCTTGTGTAATCTTTACGTAGGTTTTTAACATTCAGTAACATTATTCGCCCTCTCTAAGGGTACTATAAGTATCAAATTTAGTCATAGATAAGGCACTATAGATACTTGATAAAGGTCCTATAATTAGCGTAAGAATAAAAACAACAATTGCATATAATAATGCATCAAATAGTGAGATATTTACACACGGCAAACCAATAGATTGGCAGATCAATAAGCTAAATGCATAAAGTAATACCGAGGCGATAACAATGCCACTAATTCCACCTAATGCACTAATAATTAAAGATTCACGAAGCAACATTTTGACTAAATCACGCCGTGAAGCGCCTAATATTCGTAATAAGCTAATTTCACGCTTGCGTTCATTTAAGCTTGAAGAAAATATCACAAAAATCACAATAATAGCTAAAACCCAAAAAATAGCCGATAGGCTATATACAATAGTTGAAAAGCTAGTTAACCATTTTGATATATTACTTAACATACCTTTGGTCATAATAAAATCAATATTATAGTCAATGGCGTATCTGGACATAATTTGATTAACAATATCTTTAGGTTGATAATCTGAATTGACCTTAATGAAAATCGACGAGGCATAATCAGCAAAATGGTCGACATCCCCTTCAATTAATTTTGCATTTTTCATTAATGATTGGGCTGCCGACATAGTCATAAAGACAGAGGTATCAAATCCCATCCCTGTGCTATCCATTTTAGCAATAATTTTAAAAGGATGATTAAAAAATAAGATTTCATCGCCCACATCAGAACTAATTTTAGAACCAACAACGACTTGATTATCAGTAAGTGGCTCTGAAAGTTGTGATTGTAACCAAGGCTTAATTATAAAATCAGTATGCTGTTCAAAACCAATTAATTGGACTTTAGACGAACAACATCCTGCATTTAATGAAGCAATAAATAGCTGAGGTGAAATGGCCTCAATACCTTTGATACCTTTTATTTTATCAATCAAATCTACTTTTAAATAAAAAGTACTCGGTTCACCTCGCAATAAAGCAACCTCCATATTTTTTTCGTAACCATTAGGTACAATAAGAATATCAGCACCTAACCTGTTAGCCATGCCTGAAATACCAAGGCTGAGATTTTTCATCAGTATACTTCCACCAAACAAAGTCGCCGAAAAAAGCGTAATGATAATAATCAAACAGCAACTTCTAAACGGTCGCCGCTGAATATTTCGCCATGCTAAATTTGCCATGGTGATCGGTTTTTCGCACATATTGACTTCCCTGCTTGTTGGATTTAAATGTTATACCTATATCTGGTAAAGATAAGTGTGGTCTTTGTTTGCTAACAAAACTCTATCAATTTTTCGTTGTTTTATTTAAGTAATAGATGTTAATAACAGCGACAATAAATAATAAACCTGATAATAAAACTAAGGCCGGTTTAGACCCCATATTGCATCGCATCATTTCATTACCGCAAACACCAATTAGAATTGTTGGTATAGCTGCCGCTAATAAAGAAATACACGCAAGTGCCATACTTAATCCTATTCGCACAAAAGCAGTACGGCTAATTAGTAGCAATGCACCAATGGCTATCACTAAACAACCAATGCCAATTTCAGCTCTTGCTGTCCAAAAACATTTCATGATTTTTCCTGTGCCACTATGTATATGCCCGTTATGTGCTACCTCGCTACTAGCGTGATTCAATGTATCAATGGGCATGGTTACAACGTCTGGAAGAGGACAAACTGGCAATATATATAATGGAAATAAGATAATTAATACTCCAATAATAATAAAGATACTTGATGAAATAAGACGGTTTTTCATATATAACAACCTTCAGTTGATTAATTATCAATTACACGTGCAACCTTGCCGTGCTCCAGTACTACGGTAGTTTGTGCATGTTTTGACACTTCTAGTGAGTGAGTAACTACAATAATGGTACTGCCTTCTTTGTGCAGTTCATGTAATAAATTCATGACCATCGCTTCGTTGCTTTCATCTAAATTACCAGTTGGCTCATCAGCCAAAATCAGTTTTGGATAGTTAATCAATGCTCTAGCAATACAAACACGTTGCTGTTCACCACCTGATAACTGCCTAGGTAAATGTTTAGCTCGAGCAGCAAGCCCAACACGTTCAAGTGCTTGCATAGCCTCTTTTTCGTCAACCATACTATGATAATATTGAGCAAGCATGACGTTTTCTAGTGCGGTTAAATACGATACTAAATGAAATTGTTGAAAGATTAGACCTATCTTATCTCGACGTATTTCGGTTAATTCTGACAAAGAAAGCTGAGTAATATCTTGCCCGTCTAAAATAACTGAACCAAGTGAAGGTTTATCCATACAGCCTATGATATTCATCAAAGTTGTTTTACCACTACCAGAAGGTCCCATAATCGATAACCATTTACCTTCTTCGACTGTTAAATTCACTTCAGAAAGTGCATGAAGAGAACCATAAATTTTAGACACATTTTTTACTTCGAGCATATTCATACTTTATATCCTATTCACCGCGTAATACTAACGCAGGCTCTACTTCAAGAGCTCGTTTTACCGGAATTAAACACGCAATTACCGTTACTATCACTGAGATAATGATAGTGGTTGGGATCAGATAAAACTCAATAATAATTGAACGTCCAAACACATTGGTACTAATAATTTGAGCAAAGATAAGCCCGCATATCGCCCCAATAATGCCACCAATAACACCTAAAACTAATCCTTCAGCTAAAAACTCTTCTGCAATACTTTTATTGTTGGCTCCTATCGCTTTTTTAAGACCAATTTCTTTACGACGCTCCATTACCACTGTCATCATAGTGGTAGCTACACAAATCATGGTAAGAACGAGTACAACAAAAGTAACTAAATAGAGTAACGAGGACAGTTTGCCTAATACAGATGCTTCTGACTTTGTCACCCATTTAATTAAATGAGGTTCTACTGTTGTCATTTGTTTTTTTATTTTTTCAATGTACTGTTTTAATTCTGTTTCCGTAGCGGCAATGCTTACTTCAACAACTTCGGCTTGCTCGCTTTCTTCAAGTAATTCTTCTAAATCGTGCAGATCAACAAAAATAAAGTTATCTTCGGAACGTCCAGTTTTAACAATACCTGTAACGGTGAGTTCTTCATCAAAACGAGAATCTTGTTTAGATTTGCCGGAAATCGGCATAGTGCTACCAATGTTTAATTTAGCAAAGTTAGCAATATCAGTACCAATCATTATTTCATGTGAATTTTGTGGTATTGAACCTTCAATAGACCAATAAGGGCTTGTTTTTACCACTTGTTTAAAATCGGTCCCCACAATAGTATAAGGTTGCTGATTACTACGAATTGAATTATAACGAAATGGAGTAACACCGAGTAATTTATCTTCTGGTAAAAAGGTAACTGCTTTATTAACCTCTGTCATTGCTACCGTTGATTGATTATTGGCTGGTAGTAGTAAAAGATTTGCACCATAAGAACGGAATTCTTGTCCCATTTGCCGTGGTATATCATAACAAAGTGTGATCATACCAAGAAGAACCGTTGCTCCAATAGCAACGCCAAGCAAGGCAATGGCAATGCGAGAACGGCGTCGGATAAGTGAACTTAACACGGTTTTAATTATAAAGCGCCTATTTTTATTGATCATGAGACTTACCTTTCACCTTATCGACCATGTAGCACATCAGTTGGACGCAAAAACATCATAATACGTAATGCAGGTAAACTACCTAAAAAAGTAATTAAGACCACCATAATTAGGGCTAAAGGAATAATTATCATCTTAGGCTCAACAAAAGAACCAAACACTGTATGACCAATAATTTGCGCAAAACCAAAACCAATAAAGTAACCAAAAAATCCACCAAGTAAGGCAATAATAAAGATTTCAGTTAATATTAGCATTGCAACAGCTGTATTAGTTGCACCAAGCGCTTTTAATAGACCAATTTCGGTACTGCGCTCTATAACGTTAGCAGTAACCAAATTCGAAATAGCAAGCGCCGAACAAATCAATGATAAGATAGTTAGTAATAACATTAGTAATTGTGTTTTTTGTAAAATGGAGCCTTCTGACTCAGCAACTTGCATAATAGCTTTCACACGCACATCGGGCATTAACTCTTCTAGCTGGTATGCAATTGAGCTAATATAAGCAGTGCAATACCATGTATCCCATTCTGTTCTAGATAAACTGTTTGGATCTTGCGCTGCTTTACGAGCTAATTCGTTTTCTGGAGTGGTTAATGCACTAACCTCAACACGTTCAACCAGTCCTGATTTATCTACAATATTTTGAGCAACAGGCAATGATACATAGATCCGCGTATCTTCAGCACCACCACTATGAAAAATATTGTTAATAGTTAATGTAAACTTTTTGTTTGTTTTCGTTGAAATTATATCTATCGTATCGCCTAGCTTTAGATTCCACTGTTTGGCTACAGATTCACCCACCATAGCTCCTTGCAAATTATCATCGGTCATGGTGTTTCCTTCAATTGTCCACCATGATTTCATAGCTAACATACCGGTATTAACTTGATCTCCTGTTGGAATATTAAGTTGTTTATTGAACCAAGTACCAACAACTGTAATCGGTTTATCGTTAAAGGTGGCTTGCGTCGTTAGGAAAGGGGCAAAATCAACAATATTATAAGCCCAAAAAATCATCTTAATTTTAACAAGTTCTTCTTCTTTAATATACTGCACAGCTTGCCCACTATCATTGTTATCAAGCTGGTACATTTCATTAATGACAGCACTACCACGAGGAACGATATTGAGATTAGCACCATAGGCTTTTAGCTCTTGATTCACCTTATCACCTACGTCAAACATTACATTTAGCATAGCAGTAGCAAGCGAAACACCCAATGCAACCGTTAAGGCAATAAGAAAAAGTTTCTTTTTTTGGCGAATTAAAACACTTAATAACATTCTACAAAACATACAATATTCCTTTTAATACGCTTTTATTTGAAACGACTTTTCTCTGCTTCAAGGTTAGCTGGACGAATCACCATATTGCCGTCAATAATTTCGTATTTAAGTGGAACAGGGTTACATCCTCCTGAAAATCCAATCGTTGCAATGTTCATTACTACATCGCACAAAATACAAACGACTTGATCACCGCGTTGGTAGTAACCACTTGCACCACAAATATCACAAGCATCAAAACCTACACCATAAGCATTATCGCTTTTTTTAATAACAATAAAGCGAACTAAAGTTCCATCTGTTGCTTGATAACCATAACGATGTAAATTACCGTCGTTCACTTTATCGAGAGGGATAACAATTAAACCATCAGCATTAGGCGATATAGGCTCTGCCGGTGTAAGTTCTACGCCTTTTTCAAAAATGTAACGTGCGCGCGTCACAGTATATGCGGTTATTGCTGTACCAGCCATAATCATTAGGGCAGATCTTCTATCGCTACGTAATTGTGCTTTAAGTTTACGAATTTGAGCAGGGTTATTACCCACTAACGAAGTTGTTTTTGATTTGATATACAAAACAATGGCTAAACAAAGCACAATTGCCATGAAAATAAAGATAAAGAAATTAACATGACCAAGAATAAAAATAACCAACTCCATCATCCATGGTTGGGATGAAATAAAACGCCTAACAATTAAAATTTGTAGAATATTAATACTATTTTGAATAGTGAAAATAATAATTGACAGTGAAGTAATAGCAAAAATAAATTTTGTCGATAATCGTCCACATATACGGAAAGTAAATAGCCCAGTTAACAAGATTATAAGTAAAGCAAATCCATAACCAACCCATTTAAACAAGTAATCATTATTAAAAATAGAGTCCATTCCGACAGAAAATTCGAATGGATAGAGCATTAAATTAGGTAAAGACTGTGCACTTATCAAACCAATACTTAGCACAAATAACATTGTAAAAAAGAATTTACCAGTTCGATTATGGGTGGATTTTTGCAAGCAAATAGCAACAATCAACGGTATAGCAATAATAACCCAAGGTATGATCACTCCAAGATCATAATATTCACGAACAGCAAACCCTGTGTTGCGTTTTAAAATGGCATAAATCAATGCAGCAATAAAGCCCAATACAAAACCAAACAAAATAATTTTTTTAATATGATGAGGCGTGGATCTTATAATTGCAGCGCTCAGTAATGCCATCATCATTGCTGGAACGAAAGTATTATCGGTAATATTGATAAGGTATTGAAGCATATTCATTGCCTAACTATTGCAAATATTATTGGTGAGCATAATGCTCACCAATAACTGATTATTAATTATTTAATATAATTAGTTATTTTAAAATCATTACCATGCGCGTGGAATGTAATCAAAGTCCCAAGAGACTTCGATAGGTTTGCTCCAAAATCGTCCTTCCACACCTGTTTCTTTATCAACATGTAGTAAATAACCTTGTTTTTCTGGATTTTCAATCATAAATGTTACTTTATATTTACCAGCACCATCTAGTTTTATATTATTACCATAGTGAGGACCATCAGATGCATTCATTGGCATAAAGTTACCTTCAATCACTTTATCACTGCCTTGCTTTTGAATTTTATATTTTACAGTTAAGTAAGGAACAAAATCACCTACACCATAACCTAAGTTATTACCTTCTGCAGCTGAAATATCAGCTTCAATGTGCATGTCTGATTTTGAGGCTGGTAAACCACCCATACCAGCGGGTTCCATATCAACAGGTTGGAAATAAACAGCACCAATGTGTAATGGCCCCACGGTTACTTCATCACCAATTGGAAACTCTTCAAATCCTTTTTGTTCGCCAGGTGCTGGTGCTGCTGCATGAACGAATGAAGATAAGGCAAGTATTGAAGCAATACCTGCTGATAAAACTAATTTTTTCATTGAAAACTCCTTCTCTTAGTTTTTGAAAATTTATTACACTTGTTTTTTGGGGTATTAGCACAACTCAGTTTTTCAATCCGCATTTATGCAATTTTAAGCAAATAAGCAATATTAATAATTATTGCTTTTTACAACTATGTTTAGCTTTGTAATATATGACAGAAACTACTACAATAAATACCATAATTATTTGTGGAACTAATGTCTCGACTGTTGGATAAATACCTAAAACTTCGACAGAATGTATAAAATCAACAGAGGTAACTGGGATCATATCTGCCTCTTGTAATTCTTTTACTCCACCACCGGCAAAAGCTATTGCCATGATATACATCAAAATACTAGTGCCAATAAAGAATGGACGAATTGGTAATTTCATGGTACCAAAACGAATAACGACAAAAATAATCGCAAGAATTATCGTTCCAATAGCTAGCCCATACCAAACCATATCCATGTGTTCTTTAGCTTCAACTAGCATTGCTTGGTAAAACAAGATGGTTTCAGCTCCTTCTCGAAAAACAGCTAAAAAGGCAGCAAAACCCAAGGCAAAGCGACTACCAGATGACACTGCAGTTTGTACCTTTTCTTCAACATAGCTTTTCCAAGCCTCAGCTTCTGCCTTTGAAAACATCCAATTACTAATAAAAAATAGTACAACTGTTGCCAAGAGCATAGCAATTCCTTCAATAATTTCTTGATTTGCGCCGCTAATATCAAACACAGTATGAAGAGCAATTGCCGCTAAAATACTGGCAAAAATAGCTACAAGTGAGCTCATATAAACTACTTTTACCATGGCAAGATGTCCAGAACGAACCAAATAAGCTGAAATTGCCGCAATCACTAAAATCGCTTCCAGTCCTTCCCTAAAAATGATAATAAACGAAGCTAACAGAATGCTCCAACCGCTCTCTTGCTTACCATCTAGTTCGTTAGCATCTTCATGTAACATTTTTAAAATAGTATCAATTTCGTTTCTAACGACTTTGTTCGATGCCCTATCGGTCATTAAGCGCTTAATTTTGGCAAATTGATATTCGGTATCGGTTCCCCGTTTACCCGAAATATAAGACATAACCGCACGCTCAACCCCATGCTTTTCATAAAAGCCAAAATAGGCATTATTAACTCGAGCTTTAGCACGCTCAACATCTTTCATAAAATAGATATCATATGCGTCATTTAAGATGGTATCCATTTCGTCAACAATAGCATTCCAACTTTCGTATTTTTTTCCGGCAGCATAAGATGATGGAGCCAAAACCATTAAACTTCCAATAAGGAGCAAAGCAAGTGTTAAAAATCGTTTCATATCCTGACTTTACCTTTTATTTTCCTATTAAAAGCATACCTAGTGGCTTACTGCCTTCAGGTAATTGTAGCTCTTGGCTAATAACTTCTGGTTTAATGGAGTGAATATAACGAGCGCTTAATTTTAGTGCCGACGCAACTAAATAAGCGTTTTGACTCATTGCTCCAACGGCAGTGTAACTAAAGTTAGCGATTTGTTCTGGATTTATATCGGCTAATGCACTAGCATCCGACACAAAAATCAATGAATAGGGTGCTCGCTTTGTAAAACTTTGCAAACCAATATCAGCACGAATATCTTTATTATTAATTTCTTTTAAATAATGACCTTCCCACTCATATAAAAAAGTACCCTTTTCACTGGCGAGGTAGATTCTCACATAAGGAGGTTTACCCTTAACCATCGGTATCGTCCACCCTGTTTTACCACGATTTAAACCACTTGCAGCCCATAGTACTGTCGAAAGTTCGTCATCAGAAATTTTACCAGTAGGAAAGCCACCTCCAGAAGTTGAAGATCGTTTTTTTAAACTTTCAAATAGACTCATTCCATCTTTAGTTTGAGGGGTAGGTAACGCAATATCGGCATAACAAAAAGAGTGTGAAAACAGATATACAAATAAAATAACAACTATTTTCCGTATAAACCACGGCATAACAACCTCGGATATTATCGCAATAAATTCGTCAATATCTTATTGCGAATAGAATTAATTATCAACCTCAAATAATAACAATTATCATTTAAGGTGCTATGGCACTATAATTTTTATTTATACAATATATACTTAATTTCGAATTTCAAAACTACAAATCAAACAATATCAACCGATATTTTTATTTTTTTATTCATTAAGTATATACTTAGGCAAAATTGAGTTCTGAATATATTGAGTAACAAATCTTATGCCATTATCGACATTAATTGTTTTGCCACTTTTTATTATTACAATTGTTTTTGCCTCACTCTTTAAACAGACAAAATGGCAAATGCTAAGCATAATTTTACTAACAATCTTTATTGTAATGGAGCTAACTTCTATCTATTTTAGTGGTGGCTTTATTGATTATCAGTTTTATGTAAATTTAAACATTAATGACATAATCGAAGGGCTATTTATTTTTAAATTACAAGCAGCCTTAGTTATCGTTGTCTTTTTTGCCCTTATTTTTTTGCTATCAAAACTCGCAGATTTATGCAAACGTAAATGTCATTTAGTGTTTCGTCTATTGCTAGCCTTTGTGGCAATAGTATCCATCAGTTACCATAATGGTCCATTCAGTCGATTATACGAAATCTATCAAGTTACAAGCGCACCTCGTGAGCCATTTGAGCAGGCGTTACAATCACTTAATATGACTCACTATACCAATAAAGATCAGCTTGTTAGCTATCAAGGTAAAAATATTATTGTTTTATCTTTAGAATCATTTGAACAAGGCTTTTTCGATTTTGAGGATATTACCCCTAATTTACAAAAACTTCGCCAAGATTATACCTTTTTTGCTAATATGCCCATGAGCGCTGGAAGCTCATGGACTACCGCATCAATGTACACTTATATGACCGGTATGCCCTTTCTAATTGGTGGCTACACAACATCACCACTAATGCGCGCAAACAAGACCAATCTAGTTAGCCTAGGCGATATACTTAATCAAGCAGGCTATCAAACCCGTTATGTAATGGCTAGCCCTGATTTTGCTGGTATTGGTCACACAGCAGAACTGTTTGGTATGCAAGTCATTTCTGAAAAAAATTATGTTGGTCAATATCCACCAGCACCTTTTGGGCTGTATGACAAGGACATTTTTGATGTAGCACAAAAACAAATTACTGAAATGCGCAAAACAAAAAAACCTTTTGCTTTGTTTATTTCTACTGTTTCAACTCATGCACCAAATGGTTTTGATGATGAAAGAATGAAATCGGTTATTTCACCAAAATCAGATAATATGTCTTTCGTTGCTGCTTCACTAGATCATAATTTGGGAATTTTTATCCAACATCTAAAAGACAAAGGTGTATTAGAAGATACTGTATTTTATATTTTTCCAGATCATTTAATGATGGGAGCAGGTACACCAACAATCAATCGTCTTTCAGAAAAAGAACGCAAACTTTATTTATTAACAAATGCACATACGCAAGATCTACAAAAAAACACTGAGCAGACTATTTATCAGATTGACTTACCTCGTTTAATTTTAAATGGAGCCCAAGTCAAAACTAACGCTAAATTTTTGACTGACTATTTAACTGAACCTAATTTTGATAAAAAACAGTTTATTGAACAAAATAAATCTAATATCGCAACGCTCAATAATTCGGCACAAATATTTAAATAGGCACGTAAAATGACGTTTGATACATTAATTTTTGTCTCTACAATCAGCTTTTTAGGTATGATCTCACCTGGGCCTGATTTCTTTTTGGTGTTAAAAAATAGCTTAAGCTATAACCGCAAGATGGCATTGCTCACTTGCCTAGGCGTCATCATTGCTATCTTAGTTCATATGAGCTATTGTCTTGTGGGCATTGCAGTACTTATCACCACCACTCCACTTCTTTATAACGCCTTACTCTATGCGGGTGCCACTTACTTAATATGGCTTGGCATAAAGGCACTGCTCGCTCAAAAACCGAATACCACCTATATTGGTAAGCCACAACTCACGCAGCCAATTTCAAAAAAATCAGCCTTTATGCAAGGTTTTTTATGTAATTTACTTAATCCTAAAGCAACGTTATTTTTTTTAGCTATCTTTACTCAAGTACTTAATGCTGAATCATCAACATTTGATAAACTCATCGTTGCATTTATTATTTGGATTGAAGGTGTTTTTTGGTGGCCTTTTGTCGTATTTATTTTTCAAAGGCAAAGCGTACAACGACGTTACTTTAAAATTCAATTTATAATTGATAAATTACTAGGAGGTATTTTAATTACACTAGGAATTAAAGTCGCCCTAGGTTTCTAGATTATAAAAAAGTAACTAGTAATTATTAAGGCTAAAATACATACTTTTTTGAATATTTAAACATTAATTGTTAAACTAAAACCTGTTCATCTTTTATAATCGTCTTGTCCTTAATTTCCGATTATAAATGCACTGATAACACATTTTATTCAATAGGCTAATTAAATGGATAAATTATTACAATATGGTCGAGAGCTTCTTGAATTAGAGATACACGAAGCACAAAAATTACCAAATCGACTTGGCAAAGATTTTGTTAACGCATGTCAACTTATTTTAACCACCAAAGGTAAAGTCGTTGTTTCGGGTATTGGAAAATCAGGACATATAGGGAAAAAGGTTGCCGCTTCATTAGCTAGTACAGGAAGTCCTGCTTTTTTTATGCACCTATCGGAAGCCCTGCATGGCGACTTAGGAATGATAACTCAAAACGACGTAGCCATATTAATTTCATACTCAGGTCGAGCTAAGGAATTTAATTTAATTTTACCTATTCTTACCGAAATGCGGGTTCCTGTTATTGCTATTACTGGAGGGTTGGATTCACCACTTGCTAAATCAGCCCAAGCAATTCTTGATATTTCAATTGAAAAAGAAGCTTGTCCTATGGGACTTGCGCCAACATCTAGTTCAACTAATACATTATTAATGGGGGATGCGCTAGCGATTGCAATAATGCGCGCACGAGGCTTTAAAGAAGAAGATTTTGCGCGATCTCACCCTGCTGGTAGCTTAGGTGCAAAATTACTCAATCATGTCAAAGATGTGATGCGAACAGGTGATCGTGTTCCTAAAATACCACAAACTTCAACTGTATTTGATGCCATGCTAGAATTAAGCCGTACAGGCGTAGGGCTAGTTGCAATCTGCCAAGATAATAATAAAATAGCTGGTGTATTTACCGATGGTGATCTACGTCGCTTATTATTAAAAAATGGTACATTACAAGATAACATTATGGACGTTATGACCAGCCTAGGGCATCGAATTCCTGAAAGTTGGAAGGCTGTTGAAGCACTAAAATTATTTACTGATCATAATATTACTGCCGCTCCGGTTGTTAATAACAACGATGAATTAGTAGGTGTTTTAAACATCCATGATTTGCATCAAGCTGGTATTAGCTAAAAGTATTGGTAAATACCTATTGCCAAAAGGTACTATCTATTGAGATAATTACCGACCTAAATTTTTGTCGTTAGACGGAGATCCAAGAAAAGTTACACAATGATAAAGCGAATGATCATATAAATCAAAGCAAGTTGACATTGTGTTGTATATTTTAACCAAAATTAATAGATGATGAAACAACAATGGCAGAAAAGCGAAATATCTTTCTAATTGGCCCAATGGGGGCAGGAAAAAGCACTATAGGCCGACAAATTGCACAACAGTTAGGCATGGATTTTTTTGACTCAGATCAAGAGATTGAAAAACGTACTGGGGCTGATATTGCATGGATTTTTGACCTAGAAGGAGAAGAGGGATTCCGTGCCAGAGAAGAAAAAGTCATTAACGAATTGACTGAAAAACAAGGCGTCGTTCTTGCAACTGGTGGCGGTTCTGTCTTATCTAAAGAAACTCGCAATAGATTATCCGCTCGTGGAATTGTTGTCTATCTTGAAACAACCATTGAAAAACAGATGGCAAGAACGCAAAAAGACAAACGCCGACCATTATTACAAGGTAGCAACACACCACGTGAGCTTTACGAAGAGCTAGCTGGAGAGCGCGAACCACTTTACGAAGAGATTGCTGATATTACAATTAAAACCGATGAGCAAAGCGCCAAAGGTGTTGCTAATTATATTATTGATAAAATAGAGCAAATTTAAATCGTGTATTTTAGAAATAATAGCTAATCATTAAGTAAAATCTTTTGATAGGTTAAGGAGTAAGTATGCGTGTAGATAAAGATGACCGCTATATATCAGAACAACCCAATAAGGATTCTGCGCATTCATTCAGATTACTTAGTTTTCTTCAAGATCTTCCAAAGAAAAAATTAATTATTTTTGGTTCAGCAATTATTATTCTTTTATTGCTTGGTTTGATTATTTTTAATTCTTCTCGTAAAAAAGAAGGAACACCATTAACTCCACCTGTAGTTAATGGAGTGACTTCAACAGAAGAAAACAATAATACAATCACTGATGAACAAAATAGCGTTGGAATTAGTGAAAATCAACCTAAAAGTACTGAACTGGTGACAGATACATCAAACAGTACATTAAATAAATTTAATACACAACAACAGCAACTTGAATCCTTTTCAGATACAAGTGATGGCTTAAACCTATCAATAGATGACTCAAATGGAGATTCTAAAGCAAATCATCATTCCGCGACAACATCTAACGGTAGGGCTAAAACGAATAAAAACAATACGAAAAAAAATACCCCTAACTCTGTTAATCGTAAAAATGAAAACAATGATTTAGGGAAAAATATTAAGATAAAAAATGATCATTATGTCATTCAGCTTAGTGCATCTAAATCGCTTGAAGGTCTAAAAAAATTTGTAAAACAAAACAATATAACAGATTACCATATTTATGAAACCAAACATAAATCTGGTTCATTGTTTATTTTAACAAAAGGCAATTATTCATCAGTTGATGAGGCACATAAAGCAATCAAGTCTTTGCCA
The DNA here is from genome assembly GCF_001690815.1 of Gilliamella sp. GillExp13. Lineage (NCBI taxonomy): Bacteria > Pseudomonadati > Pseudomonadota > Gammaproteobacteria > Orbales > Orbaceae > Gilliamella > Gilliamella sp. GillExp13. Next base: position 23,531 of record NZ_LZHJ01000084.1, read on the forward strand.
AATGCACTACAGAAAGACAAGCCATGGGTTAAATCTGGTGCAATGATTAATAAAGAAAAAGTAGCAAAATAACCTAGGATATCGTTTATTTATCCGATCAACGACAAATAGGAGTATCCGTTGAAGAAGCAACGAGCCTTTTTAAAATGGGCTGGAGGAAAATATGAGCTTGTGGAGACAATTAAACGGTATCTACCAGAGGGCGATCAGCTAATAGAACCTTTTGTTGGAGCTGGTTCTGTTTTTTTAAATACTAACTATAAAAGTTATATCTTAGCGGATATTAACCATGACTTAATTTCATTATTTACATTATTAAAATCAAGTCCAGATCAATTTATCCGTGACCTTAGATTACTATTTGTTGCTCAAAATAATCACGCAGATGCGTTTTATCAACTGCGTGATGTATTTAATGGAAGTAAAGATCAGTACATCAGATCACTTTTATTTGTCTATTTAAATCGACATTGTTATAACGGCTTATGTCGTTACAACAACAATGGACTATTTAACGTACCATTTGGACGTTATAAGACAATTTATTTTCCTGAAAAAGAACTTTACTTTTTTGCAGAAAAAGCTCAGAGAGCACAATTTATTTGCGCACCTTACCACGAAGTAATGAAAAAAGCGGCAAAAAATTCAGTAATTTATTGTGATCCACCCTATATACCCCCAAATGAATCAGCTGGATTTACGGCTTATTACTCAAATATATTTGGATTTGAAGAGCACAAAAACTTGTCAGAATTAGCTGAAACTATGGCGTATAAAAAAAACATACCCGTGCTAGTGTCTAATCATTATACTGATTACACAATGAACCTTTATAATAATGCAAGCGAACTTTATAGAACAGAAATGAGACGTTCAATTAGCTGTGCTGGTAAAGGAAGAAAAAAAATTGACGAGATTTTAGCATTATACAAAAAGTCTTAGATAGCTAAATATAAGGCGAGTTATTAGAGGTAAGTTATGAAAGAATACATTATTGCTCCATCAATATTATCGGCTGATTTCGCTCGTCTTGGTGAAGATACACAAAAAGTGCTGGATGCAGGAGCTGATGTAATACATTTTGATGTCATGGACAACCATTTTGTACCTAATCTCACAATGGGAGCAATGTTTTGTAAAGCTTTACGAAACTACGGTATTAAAGCCCCTATTGATGTGCATTTGATGGTATCACCTGTTGAAGAGATAATTACCTCATTTGCCAAAGCTGGGGCAACCAATATATCTATCCATCCAGAAGCTACTATCCATTTGGATCGTTCATTACAGTTAATTAAAGATCATGGCTGCACAGCTGGTATTGTATTTAATCCAGCTACACCACTTGATTATTTAGATTATGTCATAGATAAAATTGATATTATTTTATTAATGAGTGTTAACCCAGGTTTTGGAGGTCAATCTTTTATACCTTCAACAATTAAGAAATTACAACAAGCTAAACAGCGCATTATTGAATCTGGACGCAATATTCGTTTAGAAATTGATGGCGGTGTAAAAATTGACAATATTGCCGAAATAGCTAGAGCTGGTGCCGATATGTTTGTTGCTGGTTCAGCTATATTTAGCCAACCCGATTATAAAACAGTTATTGACGCCATGCGTAAAGAATTAGCAGGAGTTGAACATGAATAAACTAGAAAATATTCAAGCAGTAGCTTTTGATTTAGATGGTACATTAGTTGACAGCGTACCAGGACTAGCATTAGCAACACAAAATATGTTAGCAGACTTGAATCTACCTACAATCAGCAACGAACAAGTCAAAAATTTTGTAGGCAATGGTATTGATATTATGCTAGAACGAGTATTCAATGCAATTGAAGTCGATCCATCAACAGAATTATTTGCCAAAGCTAAAGAGCTATTTAATCAGCACTATGATAAAGTCATCGATGCAGAAACAAAACTATTTCCCAATGTTAAAGAGACCTTAAAAGTACTTCACGATAATAATTATCCACTAGCATTAGTAACCAATAAACCGGCACAATTTTTGCCTGCTCTGCTGACTTCTTTAGGTATAAAAGAGTACTTTTCATTAGTGCTTGGTGGGGGAGATGTGATTAAATTAAAACCACACCCAGCGCCTTTATACCAAGTAATGGCTAAATTTGGATTATTCTGTGATCAGTTACTTTTTGTTGGCGATTCAAAAAATGATATTACTGCAGCCCAAAATGCTAACTGCCCAACTGCTGCATTAAGTTATGGTTATAACTATGGCATATCGATCGCCACTAGCAACCCTGATTTCTTATTTGACGATTTTAAAGATATATTAACATTATTACCTCAGCCAAAAGCTAAGGCAAAAAAATAATTAGCATAGATTAGGAATAAATATGAGCAAACCGATTGTATTTAGTGGCGCTCAGCCATCAGGAGAACTAACACTTGGCAACTACTTAGGTGCTTTAAAAAATTGGGTGGCTCTGCAAGGCGAATATGATTGCATTTATTGTATCGTCAATCAACATGCAATTACCGTGCGCCAAGATCCGAACAAATTACGTAAAGCCACATTAGACACACTCGCCCTATATTTAGCTTGTGGTATTGATCCGCAAAAAAGTACCATTTTTGTACAATCACAAGTGCCTGCGCATGCAGAACTCGGCTGGGCATTAAACTGTTACACCTATTTTGGTGAACTTAGCCGTATGACTCAATTTAAAGATAAATCATCTCGTCATTCTGAAAACATCAATGTGGGATTGTTTGATTACCCAGTACTGATGGCTGCGGATATTTTGCTCTATCAAGCAAACTTAGTGCCAGTAGGTGACGACCAAAAACAACATCTTGAACTATCACGCGACATTGCTATGCGATTTAATGCACTTTATGGTGATATATTTACTATTCCTGAACCCTTTATTTCGAAAGTGGGAGCTCGCGTCATGTCACTACAAGAACCCACTAAAAAAATGTCTAAATCAGATGAAAATCGCAATAACGTAATTGGTTTACTCGAAAATCCAAAAGATATCGAGAAAAAAATCAAACGTGCAATGACCGATTCAGATGAGCCACCTGTGGTACGTTACGATCTAAAAAATAAAGCTGGTGTTTCAAACCTACTTGACATTTTAACTGGCGTGACAGGTAAGCCTATCAGCGAACTTGAAAAAGAGTTTGAAGGCAAAATGTATGGCCACCTTAAAACCGAAGTAGCAACACAAGTCATTGATATGCTAACTACACTTCAAGCAAAGTATCGTCAGTATCGCGATGATGAAAGTTATCTAATTTCAATAATGCAAGAAGGGGCAGAAAAAGCACGCTCAAAAGCCGAACCAACTTTGAAAAAAGTTTATAATGCAATCGGTTTTGTATAATTGAAGAATTAATAACTGATTGTTACTAAAAATAAAACAGTATGCAATGGCTTTAAGATACAAGGAAAATGGGTAACAATTAAAGCCATTTAAATATACAGGTTAGTTATGAAGATTATTATTCTTGGTGCAGGACAAACAGGTAGTGCGCTTGCTGAATATCTTGTCACTGAAAAACAAAACGATGTCACGGTGATTGATGAAAATTATGATAAATTACAATCACTACAAGAACGTTTTGATTTACAGGTGATTTGCGGAAAATCATCTTACCCACAAGTTTTAGAAAGTGCAGGTGCTGAATCAGCTGATATGCTTGTTGCTGTAACTAACTCTGATGAAGTCAACATGATGGCCTGCCAAATTGGGCATGTCATGTTCAATATTCCACAAAAAGTTGCGCGCATTAGATCGCCTGAATACAATAACGAAAACTACCCTCTTTTCAATAAAGATTGTATTAATATCAATCATATCATTGCTCCAGAAAACCTTATCACCAACCATATTAGTCAATTAGTACAATATCCTGGTTCGCTACAATTTGCATCTTTTTACGACAATCGTGTCTGTTTGGTTGCCGTTACCGCTTATTATGGCGGTGCTTTAGTAGGTAGTGAGTTATCAGAACTCAAAGAACATTTACCACATGTTGAAGCTCGAGTTGTTGCTATTTACCGTAAAAATCGTTTTATCCGCCCGCTTGGTTCAACACTTATCGAAGCAGGCGATATGGTCTACTTTATAACGCCACCCGTTAATATCAAAGCAGTGACCAGTGAGTTACAACGGTTAGAAAAACCATATAAACGAATAATTATCAGCGGCGGCGGTGGTGTAGCTGTCGCTCTAGCAAAACGTTTAGAAAATGACTATCAAGTCAAATTAATTGAGCGGAATGCCGAACGAGCCGAATTAATTGCCGAGCAACTCGTTAATACAACAGTATTACATGGTGAATCATCGGACCAAGAATTGCTCTCACAAGAACAAGTTGAACTTACTGATCTATTTATCGCTGTTACCAGTGATGATGAATCCAATATCATGTCCTCTATGTTAGCCAAAAGAATGGGAGCAAAAAAAGTAATTGTACTAATTCAACGCCAAGCCTACCTTGAACTAATTAATGATAGTGTGATTGATATTGCGATTTCTCCACAACACGCCACAATATCTGAGCTATTAAGCCATGTTAGACAAACTGGGGTTGTTAAAGTTGTTTCATTAAGACAAGGGGAATCCGAAATTGTCGAAATTATTGCCAATGGTAATAGTGAAACATCAAGACTGGTTGGCAAAAATATTAATGGCTTAAAACTCCCATCGGGTGCAACCATCGGAGCTGTAGTGCGTGGAGAAGATGTTATTATCGTTAATACTGATTTAACCATTGAAGACAATGATCATCTAATCATCTTCTTACCAGATAGAAAAGCAATTACTGATATTGAAAGATTATTACAATAGCTTGTTAAAAACAGATAATCAGTTCATAATAAAAAAATTATTTTGACTCGGGGTGTTTTTTGTCTAAACAAAAAACTGAGATTTCACCCGTTGAACCTGATCTGGATTATACCAGCGTAGGGAAGTCTAAGCCATAAAAGCCTTAAATTGGCAAATTCTTCCCGACATTTATAGAACTAATAAATCAGTAAGAAAGGAAGAAATATGTCAGTAGCCAAATCATTCCAAATTACCCAAACCGCTCCTTTTATCAATCATATAAAACAAAAACGCCCACTAGTGCATTGCATTACTAATGATGTAGTCCAAAACTTTACCGCCAATGTGCTACTTGCTATTGGTGCATCTCCTGCAATGGTGATTGCCAAACAAGAAGTTGCTGAATTTGTCAGCATTGCCGATAGCTTACTGATTAATATTGGCACTATTCACAGCAACACAGCCCAAAGTATGCTATTAGCGGCCGACAAGGCACAGCAAACACAAACTCCATGGGTACTCGATCCTGTTGCTGTAGGAGCTGCACTTAATTATCGAACTGAAATTGCACATCAATTATTATCATTTAATCCCACAGTAATACGAGGTAATGCTTCAGAAATATTAGCACTAAATGGTCAAAAATCTTTCTCAAAAGGCCCCGACGGTCAAGACACAACTCAATCAGCTTTAAACGCTGCCCAAGAGTTTGCGCAAAAATATCAAACTATTGTCGCAATGACAGGCGATGTTGACTATATAACTAACGGAAACAGCACATATAGTATAACTGGTGGTGATATTGCTTTAACAAAAGTAACAGGTACAGGATGCTCATTATCTGCAATGGTAGCGGCTTTCATAGCTAATTCGCCTGACCCATTATCAGCCACTGCCTGTGCATGTTTTATGATGAAAAAAGCTGGTGAGCTAGCTAATAAACAACAAGGACTGGGAACTTTCTCGATATCACTATTAGATCAACTCTCAACATTTAATCCATCGCTTTAATAAGGAAATCAGATGAAAAAACAACTGGATTTAACCCTCTATTTAGTCCTTGATCCATTATTATGCGGCGGCATTAATGGCATGGTAAACACCACAAAAATTGCTGTTTCAAATGGTGTGACTGCAATACAGTTAAGATCCGAACGTGAGTTTAGCGGTAAAGATTGGTACTACGCTGCCTTAGCATTGAAAGAAGCATTAAGCGACACCTCTGTTCCACTATTTATTAATGATCATGTAGATATTGCTTTAGCGGTTGATGCCGATGGTGTCCATATTGGACAAAGTGATTTGCCTGTTGATGTAGCTCGACAACTTATCGGCAAAGATAAATGGTTAGGTCTTTCGGTAACTAACCAACAACAACTTGAAGCAGTTTTTTGGCAGCAGGTTAATTATATTGGCATAGGACCTATCTTCCCTACCGCAACCAAAAAAAATGCAACGGTAGCAATAGGAACTGAACAATTAACTGAATTAGTCAAACTAAAACAGTGCCCAGCTGTTGCCATTGGTGGTATTGATGAAAACAATATAACTAATATTATTCAAACGGGCATTGACGGGGTTGCTGTAGTTTCGGCTATTTGTGGCAAAAAAGATATTCAACAAGCAACATTATCGCTTATCAACAAAATCAAACAAGCTAAATAGGAAATACTATCATGACAACAATTGCATTAACCATTGCAGGATCTGATCCTAGCGGTGGTGCAGGTATTCAAGCCGATTTAAAAACTTTTTCTGCACTTGGTGCATATGGTATGTCAGTTATCACTGCCCTAACAGCACAAAGCACCCAAGGGGTTGATGCGGTATTAGCTATATCGCCCGAATTTATTGAAGCCCAATTTAATACACTTTATCAAGATATTCAAATTGATAGCGTAAAAATGGGTATGTTAATGAATAAAGAAATAGTCGCAACCGTTCACCACCTTCTTAAAACAAACCCCATTCCTACTATCGTGTTAGATACTGTAACGGTTGCTAAAGGTGGATATCCCCTTTTAAAGTCTGATGCCGTAACAGCTATTCGTGAGCTTTTATTACCCTTAGCCACAATTATTACTCCCAATCTACCAGAAGCAGCCGCGCTACTTGATTGTGATGAAGCTAAAACCGAAGATGAAATGCAAAAGCAAGGGCATGAATTACTCAAGTTAGGCTGTAAAGCGGTATTAATGAAAGGAGGACATTTGCCCAGCAATGAAAGCCCTGATTATTTAATCACTCAAAATAACACAGTTAAAATAACCACCCCACGCATTCAAACAAAAAACACCCACGGTACAGGCTGCACATTATCCGCAGCGATTGCCGCATTATTACCTAAAAACAGCTTACCAGACACGATAGCCCAAGCCAAAAATTATCTACATGGCGCAATTAGTCATGCTAACGATTTAAATATAGGGAAAGGAATTGGACCAACACACCATTTTTACCGTTGGTGGTAATCGCACAATAAACAAACTAAATGGGATTTAAGTTGTCAGCTATTGTATATAACAACCAATCCCATACCTTAACTAATGCAGATCCTTTGCTTTACTTGTGCTACAAGTAAGTATCCCTTTTTTCCCTTGTTCATTTTTAGAGTAGTCATCCCAACAACTTTTCATTGATAAATCAATTTTTTTTATTAACTCAATTCTGCTTGTACTGTAAGCACAACTAACATAATAAGGTTCAACGTCCGTATAGTGATTAACTTCCCATATTAACTCATGTTTCTTACCATCAACCGTTCCTTTTGCTGGTTTTAAAGCCCCCATTCTAGAAGGATTATCGTAATAAACAATCATGCTATGAAAAGTGCTACTCAAACTATCTTTCTCAAAAACCTCCCACCCTTCGGGCATGTTATCAACTTTTTCTTTAACGTCAATTTTTTGAGGGCACTCAATCTGATACGCATTAACAAAAAACACCGCACCAAACCAAGCCATAATAGCCACAGTAACACTCAATATTTTACCTTTCATAATATATCCTTATAACAATAGCCTAGTGCCATCAAATATAGATGTAGTTATTACACAATCCTAACAAACTCATAACCAGCCTCATTAACAGCAGTAATCGCAGCTTCTTGCGAAATAGAACTATTTTCGATATCAACCTCGTGTTTGGTTAAATCAACGGTCACTTTTGCATTTGGATCAATATCATTAATTGCTTTTGTTATTGCTTTAACACAGTGTTGACAACTCATATTATCGACTATTAATTTCATGAAAACCTCTCTATTTCTAATGCATTTTTAATAAAAAACAGGTCTATTTATAACACTAATTTTATTTGATTACATTTGATTTTTTTACAAATATGATAAAATTTACTCACTTTTTATACTTATAACAAAATATTATGATGAAAAAAATAAAATATTCTTTACTGCTAATTTGCAGTTTAATCCTTATTGGATGTTCTGAACCTAGCTCTATAGACCGTTGGATTGACAACCCTACTGTTAACGAAATAAAAGTCACTATCGATGGTAAAGAACTAACTATCCCGGCCAAATCAGGTGTTAATTATACATTTGAATACGGCAAACATACCTTATCGTATAATAATGACGACTTCAATTTTGTCGTAAAACCGGCTCAATTTGGAGAATCAGGTTTTATTAACCCAACTCAAAGCAACTATTATTTATATACACTCATCTATTCAACCTCTGAAATTAGTGATGAGGAATGCGAAAAGATCTTAAAACAAAACAGAGAAATCAATAAAATCCTAGCCATTATTGATGGTAAAGAACAAGAAATAAAAATGCCAGCAAAATTAATCAATGATATATTGATTGAAAGGAGTGATTATCATTGGAATTATTCTTATGATCAACCTTTCCCAGAAGAAATAACTCAATACCTAAGATTAAAGAAAAACCAATCTTATCAAAAACGTTTTAGAAAATTATATCGTGAAAGCGACTTTATTGAGCTCATAAAAGATGAACAAGAAGACATTAGTTTTCCTTACCAGCCTAAAAAGTTCAGCGAGATAAGCCAATATGTTATTCCTAAGATTAACTTAAATAACATCAAATGCGAAGAAGGTCGCAAATATATGGAAAGCCTGTTAAATGATTGGAATCACCTTATGACATTAAAAGGTAGTGATTTTACAAAATCATACAATAATTTAGCCTCAAATGATGCAATGACGAAAGGCTCTACTTCTGTATGCACAAAAGAAAACGACCCTGAGCAAAGTTACCGTAAAGAAATAAGGCAATTTGTTGATGCCCTCCGAAGTACTCGCGATGTTAACTTTTATGTAATTAAATAGCATTGCCTTAGTCATTTCCAAAAATAAAAAAGAGGTTGTTAAACAGCCTCTTTTAACAGGAAAAGATAATTTCAAATGGATTTTATGCACCAACAAACCATTGAACAAGCTGTTTTCCCCATTTTATCTTAAGAAAGGTACTAAAATTTTTATTCTACTATTTACATCTTGCAAAAAGATAATTATGATACGCGCCATTATTAACCGCAAAGGAGAATTGATTATGATTTATTTAACTAACCTTTGCAGGCTTATCGCAAAATAATTAAGTAATTACCTATCCAACCTTTTACTTCAATTCATTCTGCTAACTTTAGCCTGCCGATTAGCTTATACCCAATGATTAAAGACAACTTTATATTAATAAAGTAATGTTTGAAAAGAATAAATTTATTATGATCTAATCATTATTAAATATTTAGGTGTTAAGTAAAATCTTAAGTAAGCTTTCACCTTCAACATATCTTTCTTGCATATGATTTTTTCAAAACAATTGTCTTTATACATCCTCAGGGTAAACCAAAAACAATAATACTTATTAAATGGATTGATATATGGACAATTCTATACAGATATTATCTGACAAAGCATCATATATAACCTCAAAAAATACATGGATCGAAGGTTTAGCTATTGAGCAATTACTAACAACTGAAAATTTACCCAGTATGGTTAAAGTAGTTGGAATGCCAGATCTTCATCCAGGAAAAGGCTATCCTATTGGGGCGGCTTATTTAAGTCGTGAAATCATTTATCCTGCTTTAATTGGCAGCGATATTGGTTGTGGTATGGGATTTTGGCAAACAGAAATTAATATTGCCAAATTAAGCGTAGATAAACTAGAACGGCAAATCGGCAATATTGATCAACCAGATATACGGCACAAATATAATCTTGGCACAATTGGTGGTGGTAACCATTTTGCTGAATTACAAGAAGTTAGTAAAATTTTTGATGAACAGTTATTTAATCATTATCAACTTAATGCTAAAAAATTATTTTTATTAGTACATAGTGGTTCAAGAGGATTAGGACATCAAATTTTACAAAACCAGATATCATGCTTTGGTTATCAAGGTTTGCCTGAAAATAGTCCAGAAGCATTAAACTATCTAACTAAACATGACAACGCCGTGGCGTTTGCAACATTAAATCGCCAAACTGTTGCTGAAAGATTAATGAAAAATCTGAATACACAAGGGACAGAAGTGTTAAATGTGGTATGTCCACACTTTTTAGTACCAAAAAGATAAGGTCATCGATTTCTTTTGTATTCAATCGGCGACTGGTAATTTAATGTTGAATGAAGTCGATTATAATTAAACCAATCCACATAGTGATTAAATTCCAATTTAAGTTGCGCCAGTGAATCAAAAATAGTATTTGACACAAATTCTGTTTTCACTGCTTTGAATGTGCTTTCTGCAATTGCGTTATCATAGGGGCAGCCTTTGCGACTTAAGGACCGTTTAATTCCAAATGCTGTTAAACATTCATCAATCAAATGATTATCAAACTCTTTTCCTCTATCAGAATGAAACAACTCAATCGTCTGTAAGTTCATTGGAATTTGACTCATAGCTTGCATGACCAGTGCCGCTGTTTTATGCCTGCCAGCACTTCGCCCCACTATTTCTCGATTACTGATATCAACAATTACACAAAGGTAGTGCCAACGTTGTTTAACCCTTACATAGGTTAAAT
>NZ_LZHJ01000085.1:0-1763 GCF_001690815.1 Gilliamella sp. GillExp13
ACTTCCGTGGTGGTTGGTCAACTTCAAGCAATGGTAAACCTAAAAATTATGCTGAAGGTGCATTAGGTCGATTTGGTAATGAATATGGTGGTTGGTATGATCTTATCTTTAAGCAAAAAGTCTATGATCAAGATGGAAGGCGAGTTGATGCAATTGTTATGATTGATGGAAACGTGGCAACAAATAAAGCTGCGGGTTTATTTAATACGCAAGATGACAATATTATGCAATTTTCAGATATATATTTAGAAACAAAAGGATTTGTGCCACGTTTCCCTGATGCGAAATTATGGGTGGGTAAACATTCTTTGCCTTATAATGAAATACAAATGCTTGATTGGAAAACACAAAAAACGCCAGCAGGTGGAGGTATTGGTATTGAAAATCTTAAAGTCGGTGTCGGTGCTCTTGATTTATCATTAGTTAGAGCAGATGTAAATGTGAAAAATAAAAAAGAAATAATTAGTACTGATGATAGTAAAGTAAATAAAATTGACCAATACAAAAAGGAAGAAGTTGATTTAAACGAACTAGAAATTCGCTATCGTGATATCCCATTATGGCAAAATGCAACGCTTGGTTTAAATGCTCGTTATTCAGCACCAAATAAATCTAAAATTCAAAATAGTATATCTGTTAAAAATGCTTGGCTTGGTAGCCTTGTTTTGCGTCAAAATGAATTTTTTGGCGGATTTAATCAGTTTACATTACAGACAGCAACCAATTCTGTTGCATCACAGTTGGCTAACATTAATACTAATAACCCAGAGTTTGCCAGTAATTCGGATAATGACTATATAGGTACACATACTGGTGGTAAAGCTTATCGTTTTGTATCGGAAGGTGAAGCTTATTTAAGCGATAATATCATTGTTGCCCATGCTTTGGCTTTAACTTCAGGAAATGATGTTTATTCTTATGATCTTAATCTTCCACATACCGATTTTACAAGTTTTAAATCAGCAATAAGACCAGCTTATATCTGGGATACTTATAATCAAAGCGGTGTTGAACTAGGTTACTTTCGTCAGAAAGACAAAGTTAAAAGTAAAACTTATGTCGAAGAAGGATATAAAATGGATCGGCTACACTAATTAGTACCAGTTTTATAAGGTCATTGTTATGATAAACTAAAAATAAGAGAAGGTAACAACAATGGCAATCGATTCATCACGAAGAGCAAAACGTAGCTTTACTAACGAGTTTAAAAAACAAATGGTCATGCTATATCAAAATGGTAAAAAACGTGCGGATATCGTCGCAGAGTATGACCTCACCAAATCAGCATTAGATAATTGGATAATGCAGTACCAAACTACCGGCTCATTCATCGCAAAAGATAATCGTCGAACTGAAGATAACGAACTTATCGCGCTACGCAAAGAGAATAAACGCTTGTTAATGGAGAATGATATCCTAAAGCAAGCGACGTTGATAATGGGAAGAAAATCGAGTTAATTTTACATAATAAGCATCGATACAGCTTACGTGCATTATGTCGATGTTTAAATGTAACCCGAAATCGTTTCTATTATCAACGGCAATTAACGCAGCAATCACAAGATATATCACTGAGTGAAATAGTGGGTGAAATTTTTAATACTAATTATCGTGCTTATGGTACAAGGCGTCTGCAAGCAGAGCTGAGAAAGCAAGGCATAACCGTATCTCGACGCCGAATAGGTCGAATCATGGCGAAAAATGGCTGGGTTTCGAAATACACCTGTAAAAAATATTGTATTCATACAGAAAAAAGCAATGAA
>NZ_LZHJ01000086.1:0-6753 GCF_001690815.1 Gilliamella sp. GillExp13
AGAGAATTACTTATATTAGTAAGTAATTTAAACTATGGCTGTGCTAAACCGATGATTGCCTATATTGGTTTATTTCGTACTCAAAAATCAAATTTAAGCAATTCTAGAGCAGTAAACTTAATTAATGAGGTCCTAAAATTATATCAACCCAGCAGGCATCTGGCTCATGCACTAAGAGAAACCGTTAATAATATTCACGCTAAGCGTGCACTAGGTGAATATAAGCCGTTTAAAAATCATAATTATCTAAAGTCAGTTTATGATTCTACTAAGCATTTATTTGCGTACGTTGAACATAAAGAAGAAGATAAACCTATTCGTAGCAGTAATGAAGAGTATTTTGAACAGATGTATAGAGCCGGTATCGATTTTAATAAATTAGAAAAAAATATACCTGGTGCACTAGATTGGTATAAGAAGAAAACAGGAGCGTAAACTATGACAAAGTCTGCAATGTCTATCAAACGTCACGAATTACTAACACATGTATCATTATCTGCTGCTAACGACGCAATGGATTATGGTTTACCTGAAGATATTGCAGCACAGTTAGGTGATAACATTGCAAATACAATTTCAGAACTGTTTGGCGGTCAGAATATCACATTTCCACGCGACTACAGATTTAAACTAAACCAACGTGACTTGCAAATCTATGACGCATTTAAAGGCAATAACTACGCAGAACTAAGTCAAAAATATAAAATGACAGAACGAGGTATCAGAAAAGTAATCGACCGAGTTCATAAACGAATGATAAAAGAAAAACAACCAACACTGTTTGAATTTAATGACGCCTAATTAATTTTTAGAGCAAAATTTTTTAGGCAATTTTTTATTTCATATTTTGTAACACTTTTTCAAAAAACAATTTCATTATTTCCCTGTTTATTTTGTTATATCCCATTTATCTCATCATTCTGTTATTATTTATCATGTTCTATTTCAGGTATAATATCTTTAATACTTATTGATAAACTCTTTATATAAAGAATATTACAGTTATAATTTGTAAAAAAGTTTCAGGAGAGTAGGTGTTTTAGTATAAAACACTATTATTAATTATTGATGAATAAAGAATCGTACTTTCAACGTTTTAGTGGTATAGCTAGGCTTTATGGAGAGTCGGCTTTGCAATGTTTTTCGCAAGCGCATATTTGTATAATTGGTATCGGCGGTGTAGGTTCTTGGGTTGTTGAATCGCTAGCGCGTAGCGGTATTGGTCAAATTACCCTAATTGATATGGATGATGTTTGTGTAACAAATACAAATCGCCAAATTCATGCGTTAAAATCCAATATTGGCAAAGCTAAAACCTCTGTTATGGCTGAACGTATTTTACAAATTAACCCTGAATGCATTGTAAATGAAATTGATGATTTTATTAATTCAGATAATGTTGGTGAATATTTAGGAACAAAGCAATCACCACGGTATAACTATATTATCGATGCAATTGATAGTGTTCATGATAAAGCAGCGATTCTTGCATATTGTAAGCGACAAAAATTGAAAGTTATTACCATTGGTGGAGCTGGTGGGCAAAAAGATCCAACCCAAATTAAAATTTCAGATTTAGCCAAGACAATTCAAGATCCATTGGTAGCGAAGTTACGAGAGAAACTAAAGCATAATTATAAATTAAATAAAGATAGTAAAGGTAAATACGGCATTCCTTGTGTATTTTCGACTGAGCAATTAACGTATCCTTCTAAAAATGGACAAGTATGCTTAACAAAAAGTGAAGCAGATGGACCTAAAAAAATGGATTGTGAGTCAGGGTTTGGCGCAATTACAACAGTTACAGCCACCTTTGGTTTTGTGGCGGTTAGTTATGTGCTAAATAAATTGTGTAACACATAATTTTTAAAACTAGTCCTTTTTCTTCCATAATAAATTCCATTAATAATAACCACTTTTGAGTGAAAGTGGTTGTCTTTTATATCTATTTCTTTTTTAGTGATTAAATACATAAAAAATTAGTTACTTTTCGTGACATGCTTTTTTTTATTCAATATATTATTGTATAAAGTAAAAATCTGATTTACGATAACGTCAATTTCGTTTTGTCATTATGCTTAAGCATTAAATAGTTTCAAGGAAGACGCCAAACGATCCCGATTTATTTTTTAATTTCAAGGAGAAATCTATGGCAGTAACTAACATGAATGAGTTAAATGAGTTAATGGCTCGAGTCAAAAAGGCGCAGGAGACTTATTCAACTTATACTCAAGAACAAGTCGACAAAATCTTTGTAGCAGCTGCAACAGCCGCCGCTGCGGCACGTATTCCACTTGCGCAACAAGCTGTTGCAGAGTCAGGAATGGGAATTGTCGAAGATAAGGTCATAAAAAACCTTTTTGCCGCTGAGTATATTTTAAATAAATATCGTCACGATAAGACTTGTGGAGTCGTTGCTGAAAATGAACCATTCGGTACTATTACTATAGCAGAGCCACTTGGTATTATTTGTGGAATTGTTCCTACAACTAACCCAACTTCTACTGCGATTTTTAAATCATTAATTAGCTTAAAAACTCGCAATGCAATTGTCTTCTCTCCACATCCTCGAGCTAAAAAATCAACTATTGAAGCTGCTCGAATTGTATTAGATGCCGCAATTAAAGCTGGTGCACCAAAAGATATTATTGGTTGGATTGACGAGCCATCTATCGAATTATCAAATGCATTAATGCACCACGATGATGTGTCTGCTATTTTAGCAACCGGTGGACCAGGCATGGTAAAAGCGGCTTATAGTTCAGGTAAACCTGCGTTAGGTGTTGGTGCAGGTAATACACCAGTTGTTATAGATGAAACAGCTGATTTGAAACGTGCTGTTGCCTCAGTACTTATGTCTAAGACATTTGATAACGGGATGATCTGTGCATCAGAACAAGCAATTGTTGTTGTTGATTCTGTCTATGATGAAGTACGTCGCTTATTAACTCAATATGGTGCATATGTCTTAAATGCTAAAGAAACTAAAGCAGTACAAGGTATTATTTTAAACGACAAAGGCGCCTTAAATGCCAATATTGTTGGTCAGCCAGCAACTAAAATTGCTGAAATGGCTGGTCTTAAAGTTCCAGCTGGTTCGAAAGTACTTGTTGGCGAAGTAAGTAAAGTTGATTTATCTGAACCGTTTGCCCACGAAAAACTTTCTCCAACGCTTGCTATGTTCAAGGCTAAAGATTTCTCTGAAGCTGTTGATAAAGCAGAAAAATTGGTTGAAATGGGTGGAATGGGGCACACTTCAGTCCTTTATACTGATCAAGATAGCAATCGTGAACGTATTGCTTATTTTGGTAGTAAAATGAAAACTTGCCGTATTTTAATAAACCAACCAGCGGCTCATGGTGGTATTGGTGATTTATATAATTTTGATTTAGCGCCATCTTTAACATTAGGATGTGGCTCTTGGGGTGGTAACTCGGTATCTGAAAATGTTGGACCGAAGCACTTAATCAATAAGAAAACAATCGCTAAGAGAGCAGAAAATATGTTATGGCACAAACTACCAAGTTCTATCTATTTTAAACGTGGCTCACTACCAGTAGCTTTAAGTGAAGTAGTTGAGCAAGGTGCAAAGCGTGTATTTTTGGTAACAGATAAATTCCTATTTAATAACGGTTACTCAAAACAAATCACTGATCAATTAGAAGCACAAGGTGTTATTTGTGAAACTTTCTTTGATGTTGAAGCAGATCCAACATTAAGTGTCGTGCGTAAAGGTACTGATTCAATGCAAGCATTCCAACCAGATACAATTATTGCGTTAGGTGGTGGTTCACCAATGGATGCTGCAAAAATCATGTGGGTTTTATATGAGCACCCTGAAACTAAATTCGAAGAGCTAGCATTACGTTTTATGGATATTCGTAAACGTGCTTGCCACTTCCCAAATATGGGGCAAAAAGCAAAATTAATTTGTGTAACAACCACATCAGGTACAGGCTCTGAAGTAACTCCATTTGCCGTTGTTACTGATGATGCAACAGGTCAAAAATATCCATTAGCGGATTATGCTATTACGCCTAATATGGCAATAGTTGATGCGAACTTAGTGATGAATATGCCTCGTTCACTTTGTGCAGCTGGAGGCTATGATGCCGTAACGCATGCTTTAGAAGCTTACGTATCAGTTATGGCAAGTGAGTTTTCTGATGGGCAAGCGCTACAAGCGCTAAGCATACTTAAAGCTTATTTACCAGCAAGTTATAGAGAAGGGGCTAAAAATCCTATTGCTCGAGAAAAAGTGCATAGTGCTGCAACGTTAGCTGGTGTTGCTTTTGCTCAAGCATTCCTTGGTGTTTGTCACTCAATAGCTCATAAAATTGGTGCAGCGTTCCATATTCCTCATGGTGTTGCTAATGCGATGTTAATTAGTAATGTTGTCCGTTTTAATGCAACCGACAAACCAACTAAACAAGGTACATTTAGTCAATATGGTTATCCTAAAGCAGTTAGCCGTTATGCCGAAATTGCTGATCATTTAGGTCTAACCGCAGCTACGGATAATGATGAGAAGAAAGTCGAGAAGCTAATTGGTTGGTTAGATCAACTTAGAAAAGATCTTGATATTCCATTTTCTATTAAAGAATTTGGTGTGGATGAAAAAACTTTCTTGGATCAAGTCGATCAGCTTGCAGTAGATGCATTTGATGACCAATGTACTGGTGCAAACCCTCGTTATCCTCTAATTGCAGAGCTAAAACAGATCCTTCTTGATACTTATTATGGTCGTGCATATCAAGACAAAGGTGATATTAGCGAAGATGTAGCGGTACAAACAGCGGCTAAAGGTGCAGGGACAACCAAAAAAAATGTAGTTAAAAAGAAATAACATAAGTTTATTTTGAGCTAAATAAAACCCGAAATAATTATACATTTCGGGTTTTTTTATATTTTTGATTTATTTTTAAGCAAACAAAATAAAATTTGTTTTTTTTGCTTGCAAGGTTAAATGTTCTAGTTCATAATGCGCAGCACTTAGGCCGGCTTAGCTCAGTAGGTAGAGCAACTGACTTGTAATCAGTAGGTCGCCAGTTCGATTCCGGCAGCCGGCACCATTTTCCTAAGTAGACAAATTTATAAAGATTCGGGGTGGGGTTCCCGAGCGGCCAAAGGGAGCAGACTGTAAATCTGCCGTGTCACACTTCGAAGGTTCGAATCCTTCCCCCACCACCATTATCTAATATTAGCAATAGCTAATTGAAGCATTTAGGTAGCCGAGTTTGAACATGCGGGCATCGTATAATGGCTATTACCTCAGCCTTCCAAGCTGATGATGCGGGTTCGATTCCCGCTGCCCGCTCCAATTGCTGATATAGCTCAGTTGGTAGAGCGCACCCTTGGTAAGGGTGAGGTCGGCAGTTCAAATCTGCCTATCAGCACCATTCTTGTTAATCTCCTAAACTTCTAAAAATATCAAATTTGCCTGCTTTATAGCTTGTCACTCGGTAACTTTATCTGTTATCATTCAGAGCTAATTTTAAGTTAGTATTATGTTGATATTAAATATGATACTTGGTTAATGTGGTGATTCACCACCGATTTGTATTACATTTGAGGGACGATAAATGTCTAAAGAAAAATTTGAACGTACAAAACCCCACGTTAACGTTGGTACAATCGGCCACGTTGACCACGGTAAAACAACTTTAACTGCTGCAATTACAGCTGTACTTGCTAAAAAATACGGCGGTCAAGCTCGTGCATTCGATCAAATCGATAACGCACCAGAAGAAAAAGCACGTGGTATTACCATCAACACTTCACACGTTGAATACGATACACCAACTCGTCACTACGCACACGTAGACTGCCCAGGCCATGCTGACTATGTTAAAAACATGATCACTGGTGCGGCACAAATGGACGGTGCTATCTTAGTAGTAGCAGCAACAGATGGTCCTATGCCACAAACTCGTGAACACATCCTTTTAGGTCGTCAAGTAGGTGTTCCTTACATCATCGTATTCTTAAATAAATGTGATATGGTTGATGACGAAGAATTATTAGAATTAGTTGAAATGGAAGTACGTGAACTTCTATCTCAATATGATTTCCCAGGTGATGATACACCAGTCATTCGTGGTTCTGCGCTTAAAGCGTTAGAAGGCGATGCAGCATGGGAAGACAAAATTGTTGAATTAGCAGAAGCATTAGATAGCTATATTCCAGAGCCAGAGCGTGATATCGACAAACCATTCCTATTACCAATTGAAGACGTATTCTCAATTTCAGGACGTGGTACAGTAGTAACTGGTCGTGTTGAACGCGGTGTAATCAAAGTTGGTGAAGAAGTTGAAATTGTTGGTATCAAGCCAACCACTAAAACAACTTGTACTGGTGTTGAAATGTTCCGTAAATTACTTGACGAAGGTCGTGCAGGTGAAAACGTTGGTGTATTACTACGTGGTACAAAACGTGAAGAAATCGAACGTGGTCAAGTACTTGCAAAACCAGGTTCAATCACTCCACATACTGATTTTGAATCAGAAGTGTATATTTTAAGCAAAGATGAAGGTGGTCGTCACACTCCATTCTTCAAAGGTTACCGTCCACAGTTCTACTTCCGTACAACTGACGTAACAGGTACTATCGAATTACCAGAAGGTGTAGAAATGGTAATGCCTGGAGATAACATCAAAATGACAGTATCATTAATTCACCCAATCGCAATGGCAGACGGCTTACGTTTTGCGATTCGTGAAGGTGGTCGTACTGTTGGTGCGGGTGTTGTTGCTA